>CAZKVW010000010.1:0-41501 GCA_964556285.1 uncultured Muribaculaceae bacterium | reverse complement strand
ACCCGTTACAGGTATCAATACCCGGGATTCTGGGTGATGGTGTAGCCGAGAGTCTCGTACTGCACGATAACCGCGTTCGGTATAGCATCCACAATAAGGTGGTCGTCATCAGCCCAGTAACGGCTGGCTGTCGTAGTCCTGTACTTGAGCTGGTACTTGGGACCGACCGCCTCGGCATAGAGACCGTCCTTGGAGTCTTCCGCAAGAGGAATGTATGACACACCAGCCTCACTGCCCGCGCTGTTGCCGAAGCTGTAGAAGCACACGTCATTGGCACCGTCACCGTCGAGGTCAATCGGGGTGTCAATAGCGCTGATGATGATGCCGTCCCAAGGAGCGGTGGCGAGCTTGTCGCCGCAGCCCCAACGGATCATGTCGTTCTGGCGGCTGGTCTCCATGAGCAGCTCAATGGACCTCTCCCGACGAATCTCAAGAATGACGGGATTGGAGACATTGGGATAATAAGTGCTCTGCAGATAGCTGTCCGCGCTTGTCGGCAGGGAGGTCAAGCCTCCGGTGATGCCCACGCGTCTGCGGATGGCGCCGATGGTGTTAGTCCAGTCTTCGGCGGTCAGCTGGCCCAGCTCGGCCTTTGCCTCCGCATAGTCGAGGAGCACCTCTGCATAGCGCCAGATAGGCGTACTGTTGGTGTTCTGCTGCGCGACAGCGTCATGGACTCCTGTGGAGTTCTCGGCGGGCTTGTCATAGGTGAACTTGCGCATCTCGTACCCGAGAGGGGCCACATTGAATTCAGGCACCGTGGTCACGCCGTCAAACTGATAGCCGGGATACCAAACACTCAGTGCCAGACGGGGGTCACGGCCGGTGAACTCGTCTTTCCAGTCAGCCGTGGCATAGTCGGAGTCACTGGTGTACGGGGTGCCGTCCGCCTTGAGGTAGGTGTTAACAAACGAACGGGTCAACGACCTCGGTGTGCCACCACTAGAGTAGAGGAAGAAGTTATTCTGGCTTCCCCTGTTGTTGTCGGAGGTCTGCGCCCCGAGGATAACCTCATCGGTCTGCAGGTTGTCGCTCAAGAAGAGGTCCCTGTAGTTGTCAATGAGCGAGTATGTGTTCTCATCCATGATTTCCTTGGCTGTATCAGCGGCGAGGGTGTAGAGCTGGTCCACAGTGTAGTTGGAGAAAGCCCTGCCGGTGACGGACGCTGTCACGCCGTTGTACTTGCGGAACGAGGCTTCGTACAGGCAGACGTCCATTTTGAGGAACCTCGCCACATCTGCGGTGAGGCCCGTGCGGTCACGGCTGATGGCGGTGATGTTCTCTATGGCATAGTCGAGGTCGTCGATGATGTGCCCCACAATCTCGTCGCGGCTGTCCCTCTCCTTGTGCTCGTAGGCGGTGTCATCAGGCCTGATAACGCTGTCGAACCACGGCAGGTCGCCGTACTGCTTGAGCATCTGGTAGTAGGTGTATGCACGGAAGAAGCGGAACTGCCCCCGGAAGTTATTGCGTACAGAGCTGCTTAACCCGTCAGCAGCAGCAGAACTGTTGAGACGGTCGAGCGCGTAGTTGGCATAGAATACATCATCCCACTCGCCCCAATTGTCGTTGCTGGTGGATGTGTATCCGGAAGCGAACCTCTCATCAAGGGCATCGCTGATGAATATGTCAGTCTTGTTGCCCCTGGTGTAGGCGTTAGTCACCCTGGGGAGCTGGTCGTAGAAGCCGTTAACAACGCTCTGCAGACCCTCGACACTGCCGAACACCAGCTCATAGCCGGGCTGGTTGGGATTGTACTCCGAGATGTCGCAGGACACAGCCAACGTCCCGAGCGGGAGCATCAATGCTATAGCTTTCAAAAATTTTTTCATGATTGTATCCTCCTGTTAGTAGGTGATGTTGATGCCAAGGGAGAATGTGCGGAGGGTCGGATATTGGAATCCGAATCCCTGATCCGACCATTGCAGCCCGTCAGAGGCGTCAGCGCCGCCATAGACCACGGTAGTGACATCATAGTCACGTCCGAAGTGCTTGTAGAAAGGTGACCAGTTCCAGATGTTCTCGCCGGTGAAATAGACTGTCGCCGCGCTCAGCTTGGCCTTCTTAAGGATGCTTTGAGGGATGTTGTAGCCAATCTGGAGGTTCTTGAGGTTGAGATAGCCGGCATCATAGACATACCTGTCAATCGGGAACTTGGCATGACGTGTGTAAAAGTCATTGCCCTGACTGTTGCCGAAGAGCCTGTTGCCCTGCGCAAGGGCGGGGAACTCGGCTCCTTTGTTGTCTTCTGTCCAGTATTTGCCCGAGAACCACTTGGGCAGAGGGCCGTTGCCGCGTCCATAAGCGCTCAGCGCGAAGAATCCGCCGTAGGCGATGAAGTCCTGGTGCAGAATGCCCTGGAACTTGGCGTTGAGATACCAGTTGCCCCAGCCAAGGTCAATGCTGAAATTGAAGGGATACCGGGACCAGAGATCCGCCACGATGTCGAGGTCGCCATGCTTTGCGAGCGTCTGGTCGCCCACATTGATGTCCCCGTCACCGTCGAGGTCGCGGATCCAGATGTCACCAAGGCCAGCTTTCTCCTGACGGCGCTGCCAGTAGTCATCGTTAACGACATTGTAGCTCTTGAGGTCGTCCGTGGTCTGGAAGAGGCCGTTGGAACGGAATCCCCAAATCTTGCCCATCCTCATTCCCTCGTAATAGGTGAAACTGTTCTTCCCCGCGAAAGAGAGGACTTTGGATTCATTGCCCTCGTACCGGTCCACTATAGACCAGTTGTTGCCGATGCCAGCGGTTACGCCCACGCGGGCGGGCTTGCCAGCAAGCATGAACGGCTGGTTAAACCTGAGCGAAAGCTCCCATCCGTAGGTGGACATGTCAGCGTTGTTGCCAAACTGGTCGCTCTGCCCATAGGTGTCAGCGTGGGTCGTGCCCGGAGTCAGCATGTCCAGATTTCTCTTGATGAAGTAATCATAGGTGATTCCGAGCCTGTCGTTGAGGAACGCAGCATCAAAGCCGACATTGAATGTCCTGATGGTCGACCAGGTATAGTTGGAGTTGGATGTGGAGGGAATCGTGTAAGTCTTGCTCGAAGCGTTGCCGTTAATGACGCGGTTGGTCGTGCCGGCCTTGAACGTGTCTTCGGTGTTGTACGCGCCGGCCGACATGCTGTCGCCCATCTCGCCCCAAGAGACGCGCGCCTTGAGAGAACTGACATAGCGGGGATCCACATTCCACCAAGGCTCCTGGCTCACTCGCCAAGCCGCCGAAGCGGAGGGGAAGAAACCCCACTGGTAGTCGTTGACAAACACGGAGGAGCCGTCGTAACGGCCGTTGATTTCTACGAGATACCGGTCATCGTATGAGTAGTTGACGCGGAAGAATGCGCCCGCATTTCTCCAACGCTTGTCGGTGAAGCCGTTGTAGGAGAGATAACCCGTCTGGGAAGTGTTCGTGCCGAGAGTACCGGTAGCGAAGTTCCAAGCGTTGCCAGCGGTGGCGTCCCAGTACGAGAGGCCGTACTTCCTGTATGCCCTGGTGTCAAGCTCACGCACCTCGTAGTTGTATCCGACCATGCCTTTGACCCAGTGCTTGTCAAACTTGTTCTCGTACTCCGCGATGAAGTTGGCGGCTGACCAGCGGGTGTTGGTGATTTCCATCTCCATGCGCTGCCTAGGCAGGTTGGCTTGGGACTGGGAGAACGACATTATGGCATCGCCGTTGGCATCCTGACCGTTGCTGAAGTACACGCCGGTCTTCTTGGTCTCGGTGCTTAAGTCCTTCTTGTGCCAGGTGTAGTCGGCCCTGATGCGGAAAGTATCATCGAAGAATTTGGCGTTGAGCGAGGTCGTCGTCTTGAAGTTCTCGGTCAGACGGGTCTTGCCCTTCTTGTCAGCGACATAGGGATCATACGCGTCACCTACCAGTCCGCCGAGGATGTACGCGCCAGCCTTGGTGAACGTGCCGTCCGGGTTGTACACCGGCCAGGTCGGGGAACCGAAAGCGGTCACAATCCTCGTCTGAGGCGACTGGGTGCCGTCCCCGTCAGTGGTGATTCCGTAGTGAATCTTGTCGTGGGTGTACTCGACATTCTCCCCGAAAGTCAGCCAGTCCGTGATGTTGATGTTGACCTTGGAACGCAGGTTGTAAGTCTGATAGGGGTCGGAGGTGCCGACATAGATGCCTTTGTAGTCATAGTAGCGGCCGGAGATCAGATAGCTGACCTTGCCGTTGTTGCCGGAGACGGAGAGATTGTGCACCTGTGATGTGGTGTTGTCCTTGTATATCTCGTCAAACCAGTCCGTGCCGCCGTAGTACTCATAAGAGCCGTCGGGCTTGACATACACGCCGCCGACGACCTGCGCCTGCTTGGCAGCGTCCTGATAGCCTTCCAGAATGGTGAAGGGGTTGGTCGCGGCCGGCCAGATGTTGCTCAGGGTACGGGACCTGTTCTGGTAGTTCATGTTGGCGTTAGCCTTGATGTACATGTACTCCTCGCCGTCGGTCATCAGATCGGGAATCGCGGTGGGAACCATGTAGCTGAAGTTGCCGGAGTAGGTGACGGTCACTTTCTCGTCCTTGACAGGATTCTTGGTGGTGATGAGCACAACTCCGTACGCGCCGCGAGACCCGTAGATGGCGGAAGCGGCCGCGTCCTTGAGGACGGAGACGCTCTCCACATCATTGGGGTTGAGGCTGGAGGGGTCGCCCTCTGTACCGTCGATGAGCACCAATGCACCCATCCAGTCACCAGCTGCCGAACTCGCAGCGAGGGTGTTCATACGGCCGCGGATAGCGTAACCGGAGGTGTTGGAGGAGTTGCGGTAGGGAGCTCCGTCCATCGTGGCCACATACACGTTCGGCATAGCACCGGAGAGCATCTGGTCGAGGTTGGCGGCGACACGGTTCTCAAACTGCTTGGAGGTGACCACGTCAACTGCGCCGGTGAGGTTGGCCCTCTTGATGGTGCCGTAGCCGACGACGACCGTCTCATCGAGGTAGTTGGCGTCAGACTGCAGCGCGACATTGATGGAGGCGCGGCCGTTCACAGCCACCTCCTGGTCCTTGTAGCCGATGAAGGAGACGACGAGCGTCTGGTTGGCGCCAACACGGAGGCTGTAGTTGCCGTCTATGTCAGCGGATGTGCCGGTGGTTGTCCCCTTGACGACAATGCCCGCGCCTGGCAGGGGCTGACCCTGCTCATCGAGAACCTTGCCAGTGACAGTGATCACCTGCCCGGCGGGAGTCTGCTCCGCCGCCACGGCCTTGCTCCGCCCGTACGCGCCCGTAGGGAGCGCCACAGGTGCCAGCAGTGCCGCGACACATAGCATCGAAATGATTTTTGGGTTCATAATAATATAGGTTATGAAGTGTGTGTGCTTGAAAGCCTCGGTTATTACATAGTGTTTGCGCTTGCAGCTGCGGTACTGCAATCCGTTTGGCAAATGTGGTGAATTCTATTGAAACCGCAAAGGATTTTTGGGTCTTTGTTGCGTATTTTTGTCAAAAATTTGCGCATAATGTGTCCGAACGTCATTCGCCGCCGCAGGAGGGGCTTGACTACATGCTGTCGATGCTCAAGGAGGAGTACGGGATAGACCTGTCAAAAAAAGTCGAGGCCAAACAGTCGAGACGCTCAGGGAGAGGCACCCGGAGGTGAGCCTCTCCAGGATATGCGGGCTGTTCGGCATTACGCGTCAGGGGCACTGGATGCGCAAGTGGCCTAACCGGGGTCTTGTGCCGTCGCGCCCGGACGAGGTATGGGTGAGCGACATCACATACGTGGAGGTCGTTGACGGCGGCAGGAGGAGGTTCCTGTACCTGTCCCGCGGAAGAACACTTTTGCAAGCCGCAAGCTCAGCCCTGAACCCAAGTTCGTCCAGAAAAGGCGGCAAGCCGCTGAAACCAAGGACGATAACTCTGACGTGTCAACTTCCGTAAATGCAAACGCCCGAAAAAGTTGAAAAATGTCTACTTTTGAAAAAAGATGCGCGGCAAAAAAATCGCCGGTGTCTACTTTGGAAAATATTATCATCTGAAAATTATTTTCCGTGTCTACTTTTCACGTCTGGTACACAAAAAAAGTACGCCATGCGCCAAAATTCCAATCAAAATCAAGCCAAATTTCCAAATGATTTTGCGTCAAATTTCCAAATATATTTTTGAAATTGATTTGGGACACAACGAAATAAGCTATCTTTGCAGAAAAATACGATGTATGGAATATAAGAATCGAATAGCGGATCAACTTCTGCGTGATAAATTAGAGGCGATGGGTGCTGTATTGATAGAGGGACCTAAAGCTTGTGGTAAAACGACCACGGCTGAACAACAGGCCAAAAGTGTTATCTATATGGATGACCCTACTAAGCAACAGCAATATAGGCAAATGGCTCAAACCAATATTAGTTTTTTGCTCGAAGGGGAAACTCCTCGTTTGATTGACGAATGGCAGGAAGTTCCTCAATTTTGGGATGCTGTTCGGTTTGAAGTAGATCACCGAGATGAAGACGGGCAGTTTATGCTTACAGGTTCTGCTGTACCTGTCGAAACTAAAGAAATTCACCACACAGGTACCGGAAGATATGGATGGCTCACCATGCGTCCTATGAGTTTGTGGGAATCAGGGGATTCTACAGGTGAGATAAGTCTGTCGGAACTGTTCCTTGCCCCGGATAAAATAGGAGCCTTGAATAAACTCACATTGCCAGCGCTTGCATTTGTTGTTTGCCGTGGGGGATGGCCTAAAGCTTTGCAAAAGAAAACAGAAAAGGCGGCACTATTACAGGCAACAGAATATTATAAAGCGATAACAAATAGCGACATATCACGAGCAGACAATGTAAGACGAGATGCAGAACGGGCAAAAAGAATTATGCGTTCATATGCCAGGCATCAAGGCTCTCAAGCAAGTATCGCCACAATCCTTGCCGACATATCAACAAATGAACCAGAGTATGTCAGCGATGAAACGATAGATGCGTACCTTACCGCTTTGAGGAAAATATTTGTAATTGAGGATATGCCGGCATGGAATCCTAACTTGAGAAGTAAAACAGCAGTCCGTACATCTGATACAAGATATTATGTTGACCCTTCGGTTGGCGTGGCTGCTCTTGGTCTCGGCCCCAACGATTTGATAAATGACCTGAATACATTTGGTCTTTTTTTTGAAACAATGTGTGTCCGGGACCTCAGGGTTTATGCTGATGCCTTAGATGGTTCTGTCTATCATTATAGAGACAAGAACGGCCTGGAATGTGATGCCGTGGTGCACCTGCGTAATGGTTCGTATGGCCTCGTTGAAATAAAATTGGGTGGAGAGAAATTGATTGAGGATGGTGCAAAAACATTAATGGCACTCTCAAATATCATAGATACATCTCGAATGAAAGCTCCTGCTTTTTGTATGGTGCTGACAGGCGTTGGCGATTTTGCCTATAAGCGAACAGATGGTATCTATGTTGTACCTATTGGATGTCTGAAAAATTAATTATGACGCCAAAGGACACTTTCCGCCATATTCAGTGCCGTCCATGTTTTGCCACACCATTTCGGTCCAGTAATCAGCACAGCTCCGCTTGAACGCATCTCCCTTTGGAGCAATGCATCGCACACACGTGGTTTATAAAGGTCGTTTTTCATGGTAAATGGATTCTTGGCTGCAAAATTAACTCATTCCGAACTTTTCTAACCGATGATACCGCAGAGAAAAACAGTCAGATAAGCGCGGAACCGACTTCCTGAATGGCCCCGCCGGCAAGCCGGCCGAACCGCTCTGTGACCAGCTCCTTATAGCTGGTCTTGGAGTCATCAGAAAGGAATGAAGCATCCAACATCTCGTCCCATTTTGGCAGGGTTTTTCCCCATTGGACCAAGGTCTTGGGAATAAGGCTTTTCTGTACTCCACACGCATCGGCTATCTTCTGGAAATCATCCATGCGCAGGTTGCTTTTCTTTCCGTTCAATGTCAGAGCTGTTTCCTCTCTATCTTTGGGGTTCGCGATTGAAGCGTTGACCAAATCGTAAGCAGGGGCAAGTTTAATCCGCTCGTCATCTGGAGAATATAGAGAGAAATTCTTGAGGTGCATGTCGTTGTTTCCTGTCAGGAAACAGAATAGCAGCAACTGCACAAAGTCTACGCTGTCCATCTGCGGGACTGAGGAATATTGCCTTATCGCCTTCCCGATTCGCTCATAAGAGCTCCTGTATTTGTATTCTGTCGGCCTCCCGGTCAACTGGCAGAAATCCTCCATCGCTAATTTGCGCCCGTCCCATTCCCTGTCAATCCTCCGTGTGAGATAGCCAAGAGAGCCATCCGCGAGCCTTATCAAACAATGAGGTGCCGTCTTGATTCCCGAAAGTTCGGCAAGATGCATAGTGACATCCTCGTTTTCGGGAAGCTCCTTATATTCCGAGGTCTGAGGCTTGAATATGAAATTGCCCCAGAGTCCAACGATTGAGAGGCGTTTCGCCCCGTCATGCTTGTCCAGGTTCAGGGAAAGCTTTGGCTGAACGCCCGTGATGGCCGTCCGAGACCTGATTATTTCTGAGGCAAGTGAATCCATGTCCTCCCGGGAATATGGCATTTCTGGAGCCTCATCAGTCCCGAACATCTTTCGCGAACATGCATGGTGGAAGTCCCTCTCTCCATGCGTCAGCTCTTTGTAACAATACAGACAGCGTCCCATCTCATTCTTCTGTTGGAATTACACTGACTGCCCCGATACAGTCTTTGCAGCAGAGCAAAAGAAGGGACATTCTGTCCAGCACACTTATGTCAAGATTCCTGAGCGCGACATCAAGAAGCCAGCCTTCTGGGATAAGGCCATCGAAAAACGGAAACAATGTGTTATCGTGATAAGGCTCTTCCCGAAGCGGAAGCGTCAGGCTTACAGGACGGGCATCCTGTGATTCCAGATATGTCCTTTCATACAGGAAATCGTATCCGTCATCGGTCTCGGTCAGGATTCCCGCCAAAGTATCCTTATAATATATCTTGGCTTTCCTCATTACGTTTTGGTTCTGGGCTCAGGGACAAGCTCATAATTGAAAAAATCAAGCACCTGACTCACCTTGTCCATGCGGACTGTAGGCTTGCCCTGCTCGAGGTCCCGCAGGAAGTTCAGTCCTACTCCTGATTTAAGGGCAAGCTCCTCTTGCGTCAGGCCATATTGTTTCCTGAGTCTTTTAATGGCAACTGCCAGTCTCGTCTTTTGCATTTTTATAGCCTTTCGGATGCAAATATAGCAATTCTTTTATAATTTATATCCGTTATAATATAATAATACTACTGCACATCTTTATTATATCCGTTTGAATATAAAATCAAAGAATCACTTTCCATGTGATTCCGTCCATAATTACCTTGATTCTGCTCTATGACAAGGCGGTAATCGCTTGCAATTCCCTGATGGAGACGGCTGGATTCTATTGCCTTGCAATTAGGATTTTCCGGTCACTCTTCTGGCTCAAGCGCATGCGAGAGGCGCATGATGCCGTCCGGGATATCCAGCTCCGCCTGTATCTCCCGCTCCGCCGCTGCGCGGGCATCCCTGATGCGGCGTGACTCGGCCAAGGCGTACCGCCTGTCCGCCTTGCGCCGGGCCATATAGACCCGCCATGCGCTGCGGTTGGCCCGCAGTTTGTCTTCCACGCAGCGCACGGTCTCGTCCAGCCGGTCTCTCTTGAGCTCGCACTCCCATACCGTGAGCACATTCCATCCTATGCTCTCCAGCATCGCGGCGACCCGCAGGTCGCGTTCGCGGTTGCGGCGTATCTTCTCCTCCCAATATTCCCTGTTTGATGACGGGATGGAGTAACTTTTGCACCCTTTATGGCCATGCCAGAAGCAGCCGTTGACAAAGACGGCTGTCCGGTACTGCGCCAGCACGATGTCAGGAGTGCCGGGCAGGGACTTGACGCCAACGCGGTAGCGGAACCCGTCACGGAACAGAGCCTTGCGCAGGGTAAGCTCCGGCACGGTGTCCTTGGAGTGTATGCTGGACATGCAGCGGCGCCGCTGCTCCGCAGTCATCCTGTCAGCCATTTGCGCCCTCCCTTGATGTGATTTTCTTGCAGCTGCAAATATCCCCATCTTCCGCCATTTCTGCAAATGCCTCTGCATTTTTCACTTCGCTTGTGTTGCAACGTCAAGTTGAATTACGTATTTTTGGAGACAGATGGCATTGACAATCATAGCGGTGATTCTTGCGCTGGTCGGAGTGGCGGGGAGCGTGCTGCCCGGACTGGCAGGGCCTCCGCTCAGCTGGCTGGGCCTGCTGGCGCTGTATTTCGCCCCGATATCAGATCCTGTCTCCAAATCCACGCTGCTCTGGTGCCTGGCGGCCACCGTCGTCGTGTCCGGAATCGGCTATGTGCTGCCGGCATCCATGACGCGTGTCATGGGAGGTCACAAGGCGGCATCCATAGGGGCTGTCATCGGGCTTTTCGCCGGCATGTTCCTCACTCCGATAGGCATGATAGGAGGGAGCATCCTCGGGGCGTTCCTTGCCGAGTTCCTCATTGAGGACGGCGGCGTGTGGGCCTCGTTCAAGGCTTCCATCGGCGCGTTCCTGGCGTTCGTCCTCACGTCCGTTGCCAACCTGGCTGTCGCCGGGGCCATCCTTTGGATCATTATAGCCCATATCATCTGAACACTTGCCCGTCAAATATGAGCGAAAGCAATTCAACGCGCATTTCATCTGCGGCGGCTCTGCCATTTACTGCGCTGGCATCTGCGGATGTCCTTTCGCTGGCATTCGGAGGTGAGAGTGCCGCCCGTGTGCTGAAGCCGTTCCTTATGCCTTCGCTCGGGCTTTGGGCGTTCTGCAGCCTCAAGGCGGACGGGATTCCTTTCCGGAGAATGATTCCTCTGTTGGCGGGGCTTCTTTTCCACACAATCGGGGATGTCCTCCTGATGCACAACGGCCCTGCAGCATTCATGGCCGGGATGGGGGCATTTATGGCCGGTCATCTCTGCTACCTTTCCATCATGTGGAAATGGCTCGCCGGAGCTCCTGCGGGCTTGAAGTCTGTGACTGTAGCGGCCGCCGCCATGCTGCCGCTGCTGATAGTGCCGTGGTTTGAAGGAAGCTCAATGATGCTCTTTGGCGTGGATATCTACTCGGCGGTATTGCTTGGGCTTGTCGCCGTCCCTGCGGGCGCCGCTGTATGGCGCAAAGACAGGTCTGATGCTCTAACTGCCCTCGCCGGCGGCGTGTCGTTCGTAATTTCCGATTTCTTGATAGCCCTCGGCGTTTTTCTGGGGGCGGACTTCCCTCTCCGCCACTGCATAGTGATGCTTACATATCTCGCCGCCGAGGCTTTGATAGCAACCTCACTTGTGAGAGCCATCCGCAAGGCATCTTGTCAGGCCATTTCATAGCGCGGCTGCGGCAGACTCTCCCGCCAAGCGGCCTGTAGAGAAAGCGGTCTGGAGATTGTACCCTCCGGTGTCGCTGTCCATGTCCAGAACTTCGCCGCAGAAATACAGCCCCTTGCAGACACGGGACTCCATGGTCTTGGGCACCACTTCCGAAGTGGACACCCCGCCGGCAGTCACAACGCATCTCTCATAACCCACATAGCCCACTATATCCATCTTCCATGACTTGAGAGCCGCCGCCAAGGCCGCGAGATCCACCCACACCTTGGTCATGGCGTAGCCGACTCTCTCCACAGTCGTCACTCCTGGATGGCAGGACAGGAATCCGCGTATCAACGCCCGGGGCATGAGCTTGCCGAGGAGAATGCGGAGGCGGTCCATCTCGCGAAGCCTCCTGTTTCTCGGATCCATGCATACCTCCCGCCACAGCGACTTGAGACGCACAAGCAGCTCGTCCATGGGAATGCCGGGCTTGAGGTCCAGCACGACCGACACCTTGGATCCCCCAATGAGAGCCTTGACGGCCTTGCGGCTGACCTGGAATCCGAGAGGCCCTTCCAGCCCGCCGTCGGTAAACTCCAGATCTCCAAGCCCCTCCTCAACGACTTCGCCTTGCACCATTAGGGAGAGAGACACGTTCTCCAGCATGACACCGCACAGAGCCTCTCCTGTCTCTGACAGCGGGGTGGAGCGCTTGATGTGAAAACGCCCCTGCGGGTCTGCCTGCAGCCCGGACGGCTGCGGTAATGGCTCTGACACCCCCAGCGATGCCGCTGCCTGCTCTGATGAATCCACCGATACGGCCTCTGACGATGACTCCGACGCCACTTCCGAAGCCGTCTCCTCTGATGAGCCCTCCCAAGCCTCTTCGTGTCTGCCCCGTCTCTCATCCTCCTCCTCAGGCTGCAGCTTGTACCCGGCAGGGACGAGAGCGGTCAGCGAAGGGAAGCACGGCACTATGTCATGCCCGGTCTCACGCGCCCAGCGGTAGCCGTCGCCAGTGGACCCTGAAGACGGATAGCTCAGCCCGCCAGTAGCGATGATGAGCTTGCGGCAGAGATAACGCCTCCCGTCCTTGCACGTCACCGCGAACCCGTCGCCCTTGCGCTCCACCGTCTCCACCTCGCTCTCGGTCTCTATCTTGACCCCGAGCGAGAAACAAGCCGTCACGAGAGCGTCAACCACATCCGAGGCGTAGTAAGACTGGGGGAACACCCGGTCGCCCCTCTCCACCGAGGTGTGCATCCCGAAACTCTCGAAAAACTCGATGGTCTTCTGCGGGGTGAGATTGAAGAATGCCGGCCCGGCAAAGTCCGCCCCGGCGCGTATGTGCGTGGAGAAGTCATTCCAATCCTTGAGATTAGAGAAGTTGCAGCGTCCCTTGCCGGTAATCATGATCTTGCGCCCCGGCCTGGGCATCTTTTCCAGCACTGTCACTATCACCGCCATGTCCCGGTCCACAGCCTTGCGAGCTGCCCCATAGGCGGCCATCAGTCCCGAAGCCCCGCCTCCGATTATAACAATGTCACTCTTCATATAGTCTCGCTGTCAATCAATTATCGCATTATATCATCATGTTCCCATCCAGTCCGGAGTGCCGCCGCCAAGCGCCGGTGTCCCGGACAATGCAGTCTCAACCCTCCAGCACCCTCGCGGCCACGGCATCCGCGCAGCGTATCCCGTCTATGGCGCTGGACACGATGCCGCCCGAATATCCGGCCCCCTCCCCGCATGGGTACAAGCCCTGCCACAGCGGGGTCTGCAGGGTCTCCGGATCCCGGATGACACGCACCGGAGACGATGTGCGGGACTCCACACCCAGCAGCAGGGCGCCATTGGTGCAATACCCGCGCATCCGCCTGTCCACCAAGGGCAGCGCCCTCCTCAAACGTCCCGCCACCATGGGCGGCAGCAGCTCGTGCAACGGAGCCGAGACCGTTCCAGGGTGGTATGAGCTGGACGGCAAGTCCCGGGAGACCACACCACGGCAAAAATCCGCCATTCTCTGTGCGGGGGCGGCCAAGGGGTTGGCCGCGCCGCTGGCAGCCGCGCACTCGTACATCCTGCGCTCCACATCCCGCTGCCAATTGAGCAGACAGAACGCGCCGTCCCTCCGGTACTCTTCTGGCGCATCCTCCGGCTCCACGCTGACCACAATCCCGGCATTGGCCCAACGGGAGTTGCGTCTGGAGTTGGACATGCCGTTCAGGACTGTCTGCCCCTGCTCCGTGGAGGCGGGCACGAGCAATCCGCCCGGGCACATGCAGAACGAGAACACTCCCCTGCCGTCCACCTGCTCCACAAACGAATACTCCGCCGGAGGCATCCCCTGCCAGCTGCGCCCGTGATACCGGAGCTGGTTGATGAGGCTCTGCGGATGCTCCGCCCTCACCCCGAGGGCAAAACCCTTTGCCTGCAGCTCAACGCCCTTGGCGGCAAGCATTTCATAAATATCCCTGGCGGAATGCCCAGTTGCGAGTATGACATTGGCGGCCGAATATGACACGCCGTCTGATGTCGTGAGCCGGAGCAGCCCGTCACTCTGGCGGCTGATGTCCGAGACACGGGAGCTGAAATGATATTCCCCGCCACAGGCGGTTATGCTCCTGCGTATGTCTTCCACTATGGCAGGAAGCCTGTCCGAACCGATGTGCGGATGGGCATCCGTCAATATGCTCTCCTGAGCCCCGTGCATGACCAGACGGTGCAGCACTTCCCGGTTGTCGCCCCGCTTGGAGGAACGGGTGTAGAGCTTGCCGTCGGAGAACGTGCCGGCCCCGCCCTCGCCATAGCACCAGTTGGAGTCCGGGTTGACAAGCCCTGTACGCGAGAGAGCGGCCATGTCGGCCTTGCGGGCGTGGACGTCCTTGCCGCGTTCCAATATGACCGGCCGCAGCCCTAGCGTGAGCAGCCGCAAAGCGGCGAACATCCCCGCCGGCCCAGCCCCCACAACGAGCACGGGCGTGGCATTGTGCACATCCTTGTATTGCGCCAGAATGTACGGCTGCGGCTCCTCGCCGGACATGTAAGCCTCTATATGATAACGCCAGACGATGTCGTCCCTCGCATCAAGGGAACGGCGCGTGACAACGCAGCGCACTTCCGCCGCAGGAGGCAGCCCCAATCGCCTGCGGGCCTCCACCCGCAGCATCTCCTCCGTCAGCTCCCGCCCCACTGGCACAGCGATGTCAAACTCTCTCATCCCTTCAGAAATCCGCTGCCCGGGATACCGGCGCGACATCCATGGCCGCCCTCTCCCCCGCCTGATAATGGAAATACCCCGCAATGGCAATCATGGCGGCGTTGTCCGTCGTAAACTTAAGCTCTGGCAGGTATGTCTCCCAGCCGTGTTTGCGCCCCTCCTCCTCCACGCGGGCGCGGAGAGCGCTGTTGGCCGAGACTCCCCCGCCGATGGTCACTTCCCTGATGCCGGTCTGCCGCGCCGCCGCAATGAGCTTGTCCATCAGTATGTCTATCAAGGTCTTCTGGAACGATGCGCAGAGGTCTTCCTTGTTGTTGTCGATGAAATGCGGGTCTTTGGCCATTTCGTCCCTCACAAAATACAGCAACGAGGTCTTGACCCCGCTGAAGCTGCAATCCAGCCCCGGCACATGCGGTTTGGCGAACTTGAACCTGTCCGGATCCCCCGACTTGGCAAGGCGGTCGATGACAGGCCCGCCGGGATAGCCCAGCCCCATCATCTTGGAGCATTTGTCAAACGCCTCGCCGACAGCGTCATCTATCGTCTGTCCGAGGATCTCGAATCGCAGGGGGCTGTCCACCCTGACAATCTGCGAATTGCCGCCCGAAACCAGCAGGCACAGGTAAGGGAAATGGGGCTCGCGCACAGGATGCCCCTCCTGCCTGATGAAACACGCGAGCAGATGCCCTTGCAGATGATTGACCATCACCATGGGAATGCCGAGCGACAGGGACAGGGCCTTGGCGAATGAAGTGCCGACCAGCAGGGATCCCAGCAGGCCGGGGCCTCGAGTGAATGCTATCGCGGTGATCTGGGACTTGTCCACGCCGGAGCGGGCTATGGCCTCGCTGACGGTGGGCACTATATTGAGCTCGTGCGCCCGGGACGCAAGCTCCGGCACGACTCCGCCGTAGGCCTTGTGCACATCCTGGCTCGCGATCACATTGGACAGCAGCCAGCCGTCCCTGATGACAGCCGCCGAAGTGTCGTCGCATGACGACTCGATGCCCAATATTATATCCGCCATAGCTCTTGCAAAATGTCAAAAACGCCCTCTGCCGGACATCCTCCGAAGGCAAGCTTCAGCACCCGCATCCGCTCTTCTCCGCGCCCCTCACAACTCTCCCGGCAGCATTCCCGGGCTGCAAAGATACAGCCCCCCGCCCTGATTTCCAAACCGCATCCGCACACGGCCATAAAAATGGGGACGACCACAAAAGCGGCCATCCCCATTGAATGTCAGACAAGTCTGCCCCAGGCCGGACTACTGCGGCCCGTAAGCCGAATACGCCGCCTTGAGCACATACGACCCGTCGCTCGTGCTGAAACTCTCGAACGGGCTCTCCTCCAGCTTGGTCAGCGTGTTGTCAGAGGGCACGACTTTGGAGTTGGTGTGGGCGAGCAGCCAGTTGCCGCCAGTTGCAAGGCCGTAGGCGATGTTGCCGGACGCATCCACCACGGAAGCATCCTGGCTCTCGCTGTAGAGTATAAAGCCGTATGACGACAGGGTGCTCGCGGGGTCTCCCCAGAACACATTGCCGTTCATGCGCAGCGAAGCGAGCTGGTAGAACTTGAAATATCCGTTCCCCGAAGGGCAGTTGTAGAAGATGTTGTTCCTCACGGACAAGCCGGCCTCCCAAGGCGAGCCGGTCTGGGCGACATTCTGGTCGTAGTTGAATATCTGCACCGCAGCGCACGCCTTGGCGTTGTACACCACGTTATTGTCAAAGGCAAGCTCCTTGTACACATTGAGCACAGTGGACTTGTAGAAATTGAACAGCTGCACGTTGCCGCTCGTATATGCAAGCTGGATGACACTGTCCACCACCTTGAGGCTCTGGCATCCGTACTTCGCCACATTGGCATAGAGCAGCGGCTTGGTGACGTTAATGATCTGGCAGCCGTCGATGTGCCAGCGGGTGAAGTCAGCCGTGGCGTTGGCGTTGTTGCAGGTGTAGGTCGCATTGGTGCCGCCAGCGATGTTCACCATGTCCCAGATGATGTTCTTGAGGACAAGCGAGCCGCTTTTGAGCTTCATGCACATGGTAGGGCGCACAGTCACGGGCTTGTCGGTGTAACGGCTGACCAGCACCACATCCCCGGTAATCTCGGTGACAGACGGGATGTCGAAATAAGCTCCGTCCGCCTGCTCGAGGAAAAGCACCACGCTCTTCTGGTGGATCTGCGCCTTGAGGTTGGTCGCTGCGGCATCCGCCGAAAGCAGCGTCGCCTCCCCATTGAGGGCTTGGCTGTACTTGACTCCGGCAATCTCTATCTCCTTGCCGTCAATGTATGCCTGATACCAGTCAGTGATTGCCGCCACGGCAGTAGTCACGGTCAGCTTGGCCAGCGAACCGGTCACTGTGCCGCTCAAAGGAAGCACATAGATGGTATATTCCGTGCCCTCTTCCAAGCCAGAGACAGTCGCGCCCGATCCCTCGCCCGCAGTGCCGGATTCGCTTACATATTCCGGTGACGGCGCGGCCTCATCAGCCTTGCGGACAATGTATTTCCACGAATCCGCGTCGGACAGGGTGACAGTGAATGAGACGCTCGTCTCGCCGACCTCACCGGCCGTAATCGCAGCTACAGGACTCACGGTCACTGCAGACCCGTCAACCTGCACCCTGACCTTGGCTGAAACGGCATAGCCGGATCCCGACAAGGCGAGGATAGAGACATCCGTCCGCGTATCCGCCAGAGTGGCCTTGGTGCTGGCCGGAGCGGTAACCGAGAGGATGCTCTCGCCAAGCGAGGCCTCCCAGCCGTAAGGGGCGCTCACAATGGTTTGCGACACGCCCTGAAGCGTGACAGCAAAAGTCTTGGTCTCCCCCGGGGCAAACACCTGCAATGTCTCCGCCCCCGCGATGGAGCAGAGGAAGTCCGACACCACCGGGACAGAGAGCGAAGTGCCGTCCTTAAGGACCAGCGTGAACACGCCGCCCTCGTAGCTGACGCTGCTGAAATAAGGGTCGTTGACGGTGCCGGAGCTGTCCGGGAGCGCACTCACCGCAGAACCGTTGGAATCCAGCACCTCGGTGTAAGTGACCCCGCCGTCATAGCTGACCGTCCAATTGCCGGAGGCATTGACCCCGAACAGAGGAGTGACACCGTCCGCGCCGGTCGCTTTGACTTTCTCCCCGTTGTTGAGCACATACTGCTTGCCGGAGCCGTAGTCCACCATCCAATATCCCTCGCTGTCTATGGACATGACCGGGGTGTTGCCCACGCCCACGCTCCCCTCCGTAAGGGTGATTACCGTGCCGTCGGAGAGGGTCAGGGTCCAGACCCCGTCCTTGTTCTCAGCCTTGTAGATGGTGCCGGCCTGCATCAGGGCGGCAGTAGCCTCCACATTGGCATTGAGGACATTTACTTGAGCCTCTATAGCAGCCACTTGGGCTTCGAGATTGTCCATCCTCTGCTCCAAGTCAGAGAGGTCGGTGCAAGCTGCCGCTACCGCGAGCGCCACAGCCGCCGGCAGCGCATTGCGCAGGCAACGCTTGATATTGTCAAACAGATTCATGTTCGCTTTCATTATTGTATATATTTTTATTTCAACGAATTGAGCCAGGCCGGCACATAGCCGAGGCGGGCACGGAGCTGCGCCTCGTAGAGAGACTCGGGACTGACGGACTGCCCGTGATACGAGTCCACAAGCGTCTGGGACTCAAGGAATGTGCAGGACTCTCCGTGGAATCCCACCACAATGGGAGGCAAGAACTTCCAGAAGACGCTGTTAGTCTTCCACCAATCCCATGTGCCGCTCCAGGCGGTCGTGGACTCGAAATTCCATATCACCAGATCCGAGAGGTGGTTGGGGGTCTGGCTCGCATCCCCGCCCTGGCGGTATTGTAGCCAACCGCCTTTGCAGGCGTCCACAAGCGTCGCCCTCGGCTGTGTGGCATGTGACTCGAAACACGCGTCACTGCCCCAAGTGTTGCGCCACAGCACCGTCCCGATGCTGGGCTTGGAGACTCCGACCGCGTGATACTGCCCGACGCCCTCCTTGTATGTGCCGTTTGACACCAGATTGCCGTCCGAGTGGTCGTACACCTTGCCTACAAATGCCCTTGAGCATTGCTGGGCCCTGATGGACGAATGCCCCCTCGCCCCGTCTATCTCGATGTCGTAGACCGACACATTGGCGCAGTTGGTGAGCGTGCAAGCCTCGCTGACGGAGGTGAACCTGACCCTGCGCAGCCACGCGTTGGTGAGCCTCGTCATCGCGAGGGGCTTGTAACCGCCGTCATCCTGCCAGCTGCCGTGGTGCACAAAATCGGTCTTGGCGTTCCCCTTGAACGTCAGGTCTTCCACACCGACCATCTCGTAATGCGGGTATTTCTGGATTGTCCATCCCCACTTGGCCTCCACCGCATGCATCAGCGGCTCCACGAACGTGACCACATTGCCGTCCACCGACTTGACCTGATGATAATCCCAGACCTGCACCCCGGTGCCGGTGATATTAGTCATTGCGCTCTCCGCGCTGTATGGGGACAGTTCCTGGGCCACAAACTCGGCATCGTTGTTGACCACGTACAGGCACACCCAGTCCCCTGCGGACACGCCCGAAGCGGAAGCCACCTCCACGCTGAAAGACCCCTTTGCCGCATCCCCGGTGACGGAAGTGATCTCTGACAGTCCGGAATAATGCTTGAGCTCCAGCATCACGGGAGAGCTGTAGAGAGCGTCGCTGGCGGGCAGGTTGGGATCCTGCATGACCAGGGTGGTCTTGTCACGCCCGGCGCCCTTGACGACAAACGCCCCGGCCCGCATCATTATGGAGCTGCTCTTGCCCTCCGAGTTGTCAGCCGCAGTGTGCAAGATGAACTCCCCCTCCGGGAAATACAGCACCGCACGGGCGTCAGGGTTCTGCACCTTGCCCTCCCCGATGGCGGCCTGATAAGCCGCAATGACCGCATCCCTGTCGGAAATGCCGTCATTGGGCACAGCCCCATAGTCGCACACATTGTACACCGTATAGCCGAGATCCAGGCCGTCAGCAGGGACGCTCTCGCCATGGTCATACCCGGCATAGGACCAGTCCAGCAGGACATTGTCGGAGTTGCCCTCGTAGAAGTCGTCCCATTGCTTGCAGCCGGTCTTGCCGAAGCTGCCGGCGGAGGAGAATGTGAATGTCAGGCGCACATTGCGGATATAGCCCTCCGGGGAGATGATTACCACGTCTATCGAAGACTGCTCTCCGTCAGTGCCTGACGCCGGGGCGGTGACAGACAGGTATTCGTCTGTCAGGACAGCTGTCCAGAGGTCCGGAGCCTTAATTATACAGGACGCCACATCCGAGACCTCCACCGCATAGCGCAGTTCCTCGCCCGGGCCGATGGCCTGCCCCTGAGTGTATCCAGTCACATTGAGATAGAATGTGTTGAGCACCGGCACCGTCAGCGTCCGACCGTCCAGCAGGGTGAATGTTATCGCCGAGCTGTCCGTGTCATAAGTGACATTCCTGAAATACGAGGAAGTGCCAGCCACCGAGGCGCCGTCAGTCGCGCTGACGGGCTTGCCGTAGGAGTCCAGGATGTGCGACCAGGTCGTCCCTCCGTCCAGCGAGACCGTCCAGTACCCGTCGCCGTCGACGGATACCTGCGGAGTCGCGCCCGTGCCGGAGAGGGCGTTGTCGGCCCCGTCTATCAGGGAGAATGTCTGCCCTCCGTCGGTCGATATGATCCAGCGTCCCTCGGAGTCAACCCCTATCACCGGCACGATGGAGGGCGCGTCCTGGCCGAATGTGACGGTCACGGACGTGCCGTCGCTCAACTCGAGCGTATAGCCGTATTCGGCTGTCGTCACGCCTGTCACAAGCAGGTCGTCGCCCTTGATGAATTTGCCCACGGCGATGGCGTTGCTGTTGGAAGAGGCGATGAGTGTCTGCAGGGCGTCAATCCTCTCCTGCAACGCGTCCATGTCGTCTTCCAGCCCCGATGTGTCGGTACAGGCCGGCATGGCAAGGACTGCCGCAAGCAGAGCGGCTCCCCATCGCGTCAATTGTTTCAGTGTCATCATAATATGTATCAAAATAGATTTTCCAGTATGCGCTCCCTGTACCACACGTCATTGCTCTCCCGCAGCCTGTCAGAGAGCTCGGACAGCAGCTCCGCGAACAGCTCCGGCCGCTCCGTGCGGTCAATAGGGTGCAGCTGATATGGGTCCTCGATGTCATCGTAGATTGACACCTTGTCCAGGCTGCGGTCTCTGCGTATGGTCACTTCCATGGTGTACCTCTCTGTCCTCACGCCCCTTGCAACGGGGAAGAAACTGCGGTACAGGCCGTCGCTGTCCGGGTCGCCATTGACATTGCGCAGATAGAGGGCGGATGTAGGGCGGCCCTGCCCCCCGCCAGCCAGCGCAGCTGACAAGTCGCGTCCCTCCACCGATGGCGGCACAGGGCACCCGCCCAGCGAGAGCAGCGTCGGCATGATGTCCGGAGTTGACAGCAGCAGCGGGTCTACATGGTGCTTCAGATGGCCGGGCCAGCGGATAAGGAACGGCACGCAGAACGACTCCGTCCATATAGAGTTCTTGGGGTCTTCAACACCGTGGCTGCACATCGTCTCCCCATGGTCTGAGGTGAATACCACAATGGTGTTGTCCTCTATCCCCTGACGCTTGAGCTCGTCCAGCAGCCGTCCGAAATTGCGGTCAACCGCAGTCACATTGGCAAAATAGAGCCTCGCGCTCGGAGCCTTGGACATCGTGGTGTCCGCATTGGGACGCGTATACAACTCACTCAGGCTCATGTCCGCATAGAGCGCATAATCCTCCTCCAGGCAGTCCCTCCCCGGCTTGGAGTACGGGGCATGCGGGGGATTGTAGGCCACGCAGAGGAAGAAAGGCCTCCCCTTGTCCCTCGTGCGCAGAAACTCTATGGCCTTGTCTGTCTCATGCTCCACCGAGAACTGGTGCGGGTCATGCCGCACCCCCTCCGTGTCCCAGTAATGGGGGTTGTCATGCTCGTCGAATGTGCCATAGGAATACCACCACTCAAAGCCGTGCCGCCTCTCAGGCGGGGTGTAGGCATCCCATTCGGGGTCTCTGCTGCTCACATAATGCCCCGGGTTGGCGGGGTCGTTGCGCATCGGCACTTCCGCATGTAGCTTGCCGATATATGCACACTCCCAGCCCTGCGACGAGAGCACGTCCGAGATGCAGACGGCATCGGTGCGCAGGGTGTTGCCGGGACGAAGAGCCATGCAGTTGGACCAGATCCCGCTCCGCTCGGGATACATCCCTGTCAGGAACATTCCCCTGTAAGGGCTTGACAGCGGGCACGTGCTGGTGGCCGAGCTCAGCACCACGGACTCTGAGGCAAACGCGTCCAGGCGCGGCGTCACGACAGGGTCGGCATCCCAGCCCTGCACCCCCTCATATTCGGGGCTGTCCCAGAATGCCATCGCGCTGGAGCGCATCTGGTCCGGGAACACATAGAGTATGTTGGGGCGCTGCTGCTTGCCCTGTCCGCACGAGACGGCCAGCAGCCCCATAGCCGGATATATGTATCTTTTCACCTGCATAATGTCAAATCCTCCGTGCGGCCCTCTGCCGTATGCACCACAATCCTCGTCCGCCCTCCGTCAGCCGTGCACTCCGCATTCGAACCGTCTGCCAGCGTCCACCGTCCTGCCAACTCCAAAGTCACCTGCACGGGAGCGCAGTCATTGTCTATCCATTCGCGGGAGTAGACGCTCCTCTCAACCCTCTTGCCGTCAGGCCCGAGCACCTCGTCGGCTGGGCCTCTGTACAGCGCGAGATCCGGATTGGACACGCTGAGATGGAGCACATCCCCCTCCTGCGACCACATCAGCATGGCCGGGCTGGTCTTGAGCACAAGGGAGTCCACCTCGGTGTCCTCAAAAGCCGCCGCCCCCGTGACCCCCGTGCGGAAGTCCCTCACGGCATGCAGGGAAGAGTCGCGCCTGATTACCTCGTATGGCAGGTTCCGCCCGCATGCCTCCAGCTCCTCCTGAGAGGGGTGCACCATCACCATGTATTCATACTGGGAGCCGTCACCCTCAATCCACGCTTTCTCAAACCTCCCGATGGTCGGTGCGCCGGTTTCCTCATGGTATGAATGCTGCACCCCCTCGGAACGCCAAGCCTCCCCTTGGGCTATAATCCATGCGTTGCCGAAGCGGTCACGCAGCACCCGTCCCGCCTCACATGCTGCCGGCTCCACCAAGGCTGACGCGCTGTCCGCCGGCTCGGGGAGGACATTCTGATACAGGGTGGTATGCACAGGCCGCACGGCGCTCTCTATGCCGCTGCCCATGCAGACGACGCGGTCTCCGAACACAAAGAAACTCTTGAGAGCCCTCAGGCTGCCGTTGTATTTGTCATGCTCGTGCAGCTTCATGGCAAACGCCCCGCAGCCGCCGCAGTGAGCCACCCCTCCCGCAAACCATTCATCGGACAGGAGCATCTCCTCATAGCCGGAATACTCGTCCACATTCAGCACATGCGCCCTCATCTGCTCCAGCGGGATCGCCGCCGCAGTCGTGCCGGGTATATGGCTCCAGTCATATCCGTCCACCTGGTAGCCGCTGCCAAACGCCGAGACGTGCTTGCCGTCCCCGCCGGGAGCGGCGCTGTCCGCAAGTATCTCCATGCTCCCGTGAGTGAGGTAACGCCCGTAGAGGTTGGCCCCTTTGTATATCTCGGCAGACCAGAGGTAGCGGCTGTGCCCCGCTATCGTCACGAGCCAGTCATCCTGACGCGCTGACAGGGAGCAGTTGTAGCCGTAACTGCGCACCCCTGCGGGAGACTCTTCGGGCAGTATGCCCATATCCAGAAACGCCCTCGCCTGACGCCCCTCGGAGGAGACCAGACGGAGATATGCCGCCGCAAGCTCCTCATCGACAGGCTCACGCCCGTCCGGCGAACCTGCTCGCGCGAGCAGGGCGTACTGCTCCGGAATCAGCGCTCCCTTGCCGTCGGGATGCCGTCCGGACATCGCCAGCGGGAACGAGGCCAGATTGCAGTAGAAGCGCATCTCCAGCAAGGCCTTTTTGAGTATGCCATGGCTCTCCTCCGACACGGCGAACGGGGTGCCGTGCAGGAGCCACACAGCCTTGACCGCCCCGTCAAACCCGCCCACGGCATACGCCGGATATGCCCTGCGGTGGTGGAATACCGTGCCGTCGGTCTTGAAACAAGCTTTGGTGCCTCCGGTGTACTTGTACCCGTTGTCCACCCAACGCGAAAGGGCCTGCATGCAGGCATATTTCTCCGCGCCATCATCCATCAGCAGCACGGCCGCCACACGGCTCAACAGATAGGTGTTGAAAGCGTCTATGTCCATACCGGGAGACTGAGGGGCCGTCTTGACCTCGCCCAGCCCGGAGAACCACTCCAGAGCCTGCTGCACCTCGCCGAGCAGGCCCGCCTCTTGCAGCACGTCCCGCATGATGACCGGGGCAGTGTAGAAGTTGCGCATGCTGTAGCCGAGGTGGTGCAGGGTGCCCATCGCGCTGCCGGCCGCAAATCCCTGGTCGAGCAGGTGCCTGGTCAAGTCCACGTATATCCGCGCCAGCTCGCCGCGTTCATCAGTGTCAGAGGATTGCATCCACGCCAAGGCTATGCGCAGCATGTCGTCATTGTAGTGCCTGACCAGCTGGCCGTTGTCCCCCAGCTGGCGCGAAGCGTCCGGGATGCCGAGATTGATGAATGTCTCCCCGTAGCGGGTGAAGAATATCGCCTTGCCGTCCAAAGTGCCGTCGGCATTGCGGACTATGTCCATGCTCCTGTATATGGAGCGGGCCTCGTCAAGGCTGCATCCCCTCTTGCCGGAGGACACAATGGAGACAAACCTGCGCTCCACCGTGTCCATCTGGGCAGCGTAGCGCGACAGGTCTCCTGACGGGGGCCCGATGTCCAGCTGCCGCTGCCAGAACTCCTCCAGCCGTATCCAGTGCACGCCTGTCCCCCGGTTGATATAAGGAGCCTGGAAATCAGCGGTGTGGTAACGAGAGTCCTCATATGCCGCCGGAATGATTCCGTCCAGGTACAGCACCCCTTTTCGCGGCCCGTCCACCCGGAAACGCAGCTCATCCATCCCCTCCTCCGGACTTCCTTGCATGTCCCGGCTGAATGCCACCCAAGCCCCTCTCCAGCCCGTGAACCCGAGCCGGTAGGGAAACCAGCAGCAGACCCTCCCCTCCTTGAGGAACTCCACCGTCAGAGTCCCGTTATATGCCTCTGGGCTGTACACCCAGAACACGAATGTCGAGACCGAGGTCTCCTCAGGATCGGGGTTGACAGGATGCCAGTCCACAGCGTGGCGGATGGACAGCTCCGCCCCGCTGTGTCTCCATTTCCATTCGAGCGACCTCTCTCCGAACTTGCTGTGCAGCGTGGAAGCGCCCTTCCCGCTCTCAAAAGAGAGGAAGTCAGGATGCGTGAAATCCACATTCCCGCGCCCCTGTGCCGCAAAGCAGAGGGACAACGCGCCAGCGCAGAGGAGGAGAAGCCGTCTCATCGCAGTGTCACTGCTTGTCCATGACGGAGAAGCTCAACTGCCGCACGACCTCGCTCTCGTCCTTGTAATTGGCATTGCGGCACACGAATGTGGCAGTGTAGTTGCCCGGCTCATCATACACATACTCGTACGAGTCCATGTAATTCTGGAGATTCTTGATTACCGTGCCCTTGTCGTTGTCCACCTTGTTGAGAGCGGAGGGCGTGGTGACCACCCACCCGTCCAGGGCATAGCTCAAGACCGTGGCCCCGACGCCTTGGAAGCATATCGCCGCCGCTGTCGGGTTGTCGAAACGGATAGAGCCGTTGCCTTTGTTCTTGTGGTAGGGGTCAAGCTCCTCATTCATCATCACCACCACCGGGTTGAGGGCGGTGATGGACATGGACGACGGAGCGGAGCCCTGCATGTCGAGGGTGATGTCGCCGTTGACCCAGTAGGTGCGCTGCGCACTCCTGCCGTCCCGGACGGGATGCCAGTGGATGGCGAGGCAGAAGTTGTCCAGCATGGAGCTGACATCGTATGACTGCGAAGTCCACTTGGTGCTGCCACCCTCGTCATAATCGAGCTTGACCCATCCCTGCATGCCCCCGTCATACATCGCCTGCATGGTAGCCCTGTCGGCCTCGCCGTCATCGCCTTTCAGGCCCTCAAAAGAGTCGGACACATAGATGTCCAACCCGCCGGCATAGCCGTACCTGGCCTGGTACTGCATGTCCAGCATGGCCGAGTTAATCTGGTCCACCGAGACCGTATAACGGTCTTTGTACTGATATTGCGCCCCCATCTCCCCGCTGTAGAACAGCACATTGTCGGCATTGCCGTCCAGCACGAAACGCACCGGGTCTCCGGCATAATATGTATTGGACGCGTCAAGGGTGATGTCGCACTCCACCTTGTCCACTATCTGCTGCTCGCACGAAGCCATTGCGCACAAGGCCGGCAGCACTGCAATCAATATATTGTGATTCAGTCTCATAATCATGTCCTCCTACCAAAGCGGGTTCTGTGACAGCAGGGTGTTGACTCCCAGCTCGACAGAGGGAATCGGGAGCACCGTGTGCCGGGTATCGACAGCCGCGCCGATTGCTGCGGCGTATGAGGCGGTGGTGTTCTTGGACCAGCGCTCGTCAGCGGTCTGCTGGGCGTATCCGTGCATGGCCTCAACGAATATTCCCCAGCGTATCAGGTCATATTTGCGCAGGGACTCAAAGCACAGCTCCCTCCCGCGTTCGTTGCGGACGAGCTCGCGGAACGAGGCCTTGTCATACTCCCCAAAGTCGCGGGTCTTGATCCCCGCCCTGTCGCGCACCTGCTTGAGAGCGTCATAAGCCTCCTGCGGGAGCGACTCGGCGCACTCGTTCGCGGCCTCCGCATACATCAGCAGCACGTCCGAATACCGCAGCAAAGGGTAATTGATGGTGGTATAGAGCCTCTTGGAGTCTTTGACCCCCTCGTAGATGACCTCCCTGCGCCATTTGCCGCAGTTGCGGAAACCTTGTGCAGTCGTCGGGTCTTGCGTGGTCGAAACCGAGTTATAGACATAAGGGGTCTTGTCAATGGATGCCGTGCTCGAAGTCTTGCCGTCAGAGCCATTGGAACCATAAGGAGGCCAGTTGGCGTTGCCGGCATAGTTGTAAGGCGGGAGATTCCACTCCTGGCGGGAGTCGTTGACGCTCGTCATCTGCGTCTCGTCATCCGTGCGGTCTGTCGCCCAATAGAGGTCCCAGAGCTTGAGAGAGCCGTTGTACATGCCGTAGGAATAGTTGCAGCTGAAGTTGGAATATCCCGTGCTCCCAGTGCTCTGCAAGCCGATGACATCGCCTATGCGCCCGTTGCTCCACGAGGACGCGCTGGACCTGTCGCCGAGGAACTCGACCTCCCACATGGACTCGTGGTACTGCGTGTCGTACTCGTCCTCTATCATGTTGATGAACACTTGGCTGTAATCCGGGTTGAGACGGTGCTTGCCGGACGATATCACCTCCTGGGCGCAGTCCCTGGCCTTGGCATAGAGGGCCTGCTTGTCGCCTCCCTCAACGCTCTCCCCCGCCATGAACAGGTACACCCTGGCGAGTATGCCGAGCGCAGTTGTCCGTGTCACTCTGGACGGCTGCGTGTCCACATCCTCGGACAAGGAATCCAGGCATGCCTCCATCTCGCTGGCGGCCCAGCTCAACACGTCATATTGAGGGGTCGAGGCGCAGAACACCCCGCTGTGCTCCTCCACTTCCACATCCCTGAGCGGGACATCCCCCCAGGCCTGGGCCAGGATGAAATGGTAGTACGCCCGCAGGAAACGGGCTTCCGCATACATGCTGCCGTCGGGGTCAAACTCCGAGCCTCCGATAGCCTTCATATAGGCGTTGGCGTTGCTGATCCCCTTGTACAGGCGCGTCCACGCGGCGTAGATCTCCGTCGTGCTGGCGTCATAGCGGTACTGCTGCGCCACCGTACTGGACGAGGCCGGACGGTTGAAATACGACAGGTCGTCCACATTGGACAGCATCAGGGAATAGTAATTGCCGTACAGGGCCTCATTGCTCATGGCCCCATAGACCCCTGCAAGCCCGTATTTGGCCTCGGAGTCACTCTGGTAGAACGTCTCCTTGCTGATCACATTGGGAGTCAGGTCAAGGAAGTCGCACGACTGCACGGCCACCGCTGCCACGACCGCCGTGGCGGCAAGTGATATATGACGATAAGTATGTTGTTTCATGCTTCTGTCTCCTCTCATTAGAATGTTACATTGACTCCGGCGGTCAGTCCGATGGCCCTCGGATACGCCGACCAGTCAAATCCCGGAGTCAGCACCGTGTTGCGGGTGGAGACCTCCGGATCCGGCCCGGAATAGTCAGTGAGCGTCCACAGGTTGTCCCCGGACACATAGACGCGCATGGACTCGGCCCTGATGGCCCGCAGAGCCCTCGGCTTGAGGCTGTAGCCGATGGTGACGCTGCGCAGACGCAGGAATGACCCGTCCTCAATCACCCTCGACGAATAGATGTCCATGCCATTGGCATTGGCTCTCGGGATGTCGGACTGGGGGTTGCGCTCGGCGTGCCAGCGGCCCTCATAGGAGGTGAACTGGTTGAGGTTGGTCTTGGTGCCAGCCTCAAAAATGAGCCTGTTGGCGTTGAGCACGTCATTGCCGTAGCTCCACTGGAAGAACACCGACGCGTCAAACCCGCGCCATGTCAGGTTGGTGCCGAAGCCGCCCGTATGCAGGGGCTGCCCGCAGCCTATTATCGTGCGGTCGTTGTCATCGACGATACCGTCTTTGTTGATGTCCCTGTATTTGGGGTCACCCATGCGGACGTTGGACTTGCCCACGGAGTTGAGATACGCCACCCCGTCCTTGAGCAGCCCGGCCTCAGTGAAGTCATCGGCCTTGTAGGTCCCGTCATAGATGAGGCCGTACATCATGCCCGTAGGCTTGCCGACCTGGGTGATGTAGGCGTACTGGCTGTTGTATTTCTGGTCCCAGGAGACGGATCTCAGCAGCGAATACTGCCCGTCAGTCAGGGCGGTCACCTTGTTGCGGTTGATGCCGATGTTGAAGTTGACGCCCCATTCGAGCTCCTTTGTGCGCACGGGGACGAGGTCGAGGGTCAGCTCCAGTCCCGTGTTGCGCATTGACCCGATATTGAGCATCTCGGTCGTAAACCCGGACGATGCCGGGATGGTGGCCGACAGCAGCAGGTCATAGGTGTTCTTCTGATACCAGTCCCCCGTAAACTTGATGCGGTTGTCCAGGAACGCGAGATCCAGTCCCGCGTCCACCTGCTCGGTGGTCTCCCATTTGAGCCTTTCGTTAGCCATGTTGGAAGGATAATATCCCGCAACGCTCTTGCCGTCAAAGACATAGTCGAACGAACTCTGGTCACCGGGCAGGGTGGAAATCTGCGAATAGAAGTCGTAAGGGGTGGTGGTGCGGTTGTTGCCGGTCATTCCCCATGAGAGGCGCAGCTTGCCGTTGGACAGCCAGCCCAGCCCTTTGAGAGCCTCCTCCCTGTTGAAGTTCCACGCGACAGAGGCCGAGGGGAAATATCCCACCCTGTTGTGCTTGGGGAACTTGGAAGAGCCGTCAGCCCTGAACGAGGCCGTCAGGTAATACTTGTACATGTAGTTGTAGTTGAGCCTGAACGCCCCGGACATCAGTCTCCAGTCGTACTCAAACGGAGTGACAGTCTGATATTCGCCCGTATGCAGGCCCTTGAGCCCGAGAGCCTCGGTCGTCATCTGGGTGACGCTGGTGCCGTAGTAGTCGTAGTTCTGGCCCTGCATCGAGAAAATGGCTATGGCCTGCAGGTGGTGCTTGCGCCGGATGTTCTTGTTCCAGGTCAGCACGTAGTCGTTGAGCCATGTGCGCTGGTCGTACCACACTATGGAGCCGTTAATGCCTTTGCCGGAGGGCGAGCCCTCATAACCGGTATATGTCTGGGTGCCGTTGAACGCCTCGTTGCGCCTCTTGTTGGAGGTGTACGCCCCGGTCACCTTGAGCTTGAGGCTCTCCAGTATCTGCCATGTCAGCGAAGCGTTGCCGTTGATGTAATCCACCACGTTGTGGCGATACTCGTTACGGACGGTCTTGGCGGGGTTGAAACGATAGTCGTTGGAGCTGGCGATGTCGCTGTCTATGAGCGCGTCAAACCAGTCATCGTCATCGCTGCTCTGCGAGAGCGGGCGCACCGGCCTGTAGCCCCATACGGAGTACATCAGCCAGCCGGAAGCCGAGGATGACTGCTGGGCACTGGTCGGGTTGGTGCCGTTGGTGATGTTGCGCGAGTAATTGGCGAGCAGGCTGAGCTCCAGCTTGTCCGTGATCTTCTGCTGGAAATTGATCTTGGCCTGATACCTCTGGAAACTGGAATTGACTATGATGCCGTCCTGATCCAAGGCGGACAGGGAGACATTATAGATGGTGCCCGTCTGTTTGCTGCCTCCCGAGAGGGACACCGTGTAGTTCTGGATCAAGGCGTTGCGGTAGATGCGGTCCTGCCAGTCCACCGCGTTGGCGTCACGGTAGTCGTCGAGGGTGTAGCCGTTGAGATAATAGTTAGAAGCCCCGGTCTGGTCGGTGATGTCCTTTTGGAGGCTCACAAACTCGTAGGCGTCCATCAGGCTGACCTTGTTGGCGATGTGGTTGCCTGTCCATGTGGCGGAGAAGTTGACCTTGGGCTTGCCCGCGACACCCTTTTTGGTGGTGATGACCACCACGCCGTTGGCTCCGCGCGCGCCGTAGATGGCTGTGGCGGAAGCGTCCTTGAGTATGTCAATGGTCTCTATGTCCGTGGAGTTGAGGGCCGTGGCCATGGAACTCTCGGACGGGAAGCCGTCGATGATGTACAGCGGGGAGCTGGACTGCGTCAGCGAGTTGTTGCCTCGGATGACGATGTTGGCGGTCGATCCGACAGAGCCGTCAGTGGTGGTGACAACGACTCCCGCCACGCGGCCGGTGAGGGCCTGCTCAAACGTGGTCGCGGGGGCCTTCATCACGACATCCATGGACACCGACGCAGCCGAGCCGGTCAGGTCGCGTCTCGCCACCGAGGTGTAGCCGTCACTGACGACCTGGGCGGCTTCGAGGGTGACATTGTCCTCCTGCATCACTACATCGATGACAGTCCTGCCGTTTACAGGCTCCTTGAGATCCAGATAGCCCAGGCAAGAAAACACTATAGTCGCCTTGGGCGGGACGTTGAGTGTCCACCTGCCGTCAGCGTCGGCTATGGTGCCGTTGGACGGCTTGCCGTCCTCATAGACGGTGGCCGCCACGACGCCCTCGCCTTTGCTGTCCGTGATCCTGCCCTTCACGCTGACGTTCTGGGCTGCGGACTCGAACATGCACGTCCATGCGAGGAGGAGCGTCGAGACAAGGATTGTGGTTTTAAGGTTCATTTGGTTACCGTTTTAGTAAAACAAATTCTATAGGATGCCCGCCGCGGCAGCCCAGGTCAAGCTGTGTGCCGCCGTCTGCGGGATATGAGAGGCTGACAGAAGTCCCGAACACGGAATCCGAATACGGCTCCGCCAGGCTGTACCGCCCCTCCAGACGCAGGGTTTTGGGGATGAGGCCGCTCTCCTGCGGGGTGGTGTAAGACTTGTCGGTGAGCCCGAGGTCAGGGGTGCACACGCTCATGGTCATGCGCTCCACCTCCTCTCTCGCCATCACGATGGTCTCCGCCGGGATGCTTATGCCTCCGCCGGCATATCCCCCGTATGACACATATGCCACGATGCCTGTAGGGATGTCGCGCACCACATGAGCGGAGCTGTCGGCCCGGATCACCTCGTATGGCTGGCGGCGGGCATATCTCTTGCGCTCCGACGCGGAGGGCTCCACCACGCACATATATTCGTATGAGGCGTCAGACGGGGAGACCCCATGCTCCAGCCATGCGGTCACGAAATCCCCCTCACCCATTTTGGTCCCGGTATTGTCCGGCGAAGACTGGTGACGGCGGCGAATCACGAGCCCGCTCCCGTCGGGCAGGATATAGCAGTTGCCCTTGAGGTCTTCCACCACGGTCTTCCCCTCCGAGCCTTTCCATGTCTGGGGGAATCCAGCCACGGCGTCATCCCCGACCAGCACCGCCTCCGTCTGAGAAGCGAGCCTCTGCTGGAAGAGCGTCGTCCTTGTGGGGTAAGCGGAGCTGTTGCTGATGCCTGTCCCGATGTATATGATGCGGTTGTCAAAGCAGAACGCGCTGGCGGTCACCGTCGCCCCGGCACAGAATCCCGGACGGTCTTTCTCTGTATATGTGAATGCCATGACCCCGTTACGGCCCTCAAGGGATGACACGCCGGGGAAGCGGCTGTCATTCCTCTCCATGAGAGTGCCCTTGTTGGGGCTGTTGAGCAGCTCCCAAGGCAGGTGTATGGCGGTCGTGCCAGGCATGGCGTTCCAGTCCCAGCCGGCTTCGGAATATCTGGAATTGTCGGCGGACGCGGGATTGCCGGAGTTGATTATCTGCACCGAGCCGTAGCTCTGGTAACGCCCGTAGCGGTTGTCACGCGCATATATTTCCGAGCCCCAGACATCCGAATTGTATGCTTTGAGAGTGGCCATCCAGCCCCCGCGCCGGTGGACTCCGAACGCCCCGTAATTGTACGCGAAAAATCCTTCCGGCGGGGCGGATGCCTTGATGCCGGCCTTGCGCAGGGCGGACTGCACCTCCCTGTCGCGGCCTTTGAGGGCGAGGAACGCGCCTCCAAGATCAGGGTCGCATTCCCCTCCGCCGCCAGTGAGGTCGCCAAGCACGGAGAGATAGCCGCAGGTCTCCACGACCTTGGCGGGGATATGCCCGCCGAACGGATGCCGTCCGCCTATGCCAATGCCCCAGTCGTACAGGTCACAATAGCGGTGCATGGCCATGAGCGCTGTCTTGACGCAGCTCCGCGAGTCTGCTGACGGGACGAATGACGTGCCCGCCACAAGCCTGAACCATGTGCCGAGCGTCGAGAACGCTCCCGTGGCATAAGCCGGATAATTGCCGCCATGGTGGAATGCCGTGCCGTCCGGCTTGAGTCCGCCCAGAGTGCCAGGCGAATACATCATGGAACCGTCCATCCAGCGCACGAGCGCGTCCATCCAGGCCTGCCTCATCTCCGGGCTGTCCTGCAGCATGCAGGAGACCGCCTTGGGCATCTGCAGGGTGTTCCAGGAGTCTATGATCTCATCTCTCTGCCGGTCGTAGGGCAGGCGGCACTCAGCTACGCCGCTCCAATACTCGAGGGCGCGCCTGTATGTCTCCATGCGTCCCGCAGCCCTTATCTCATCCCGCAGCAGCCACAGGGAATTGCACCATCCCCGGATATTGTAGCCGTAATGATGGTTGGTGCCTATGCCGCTGCCCCAGTCGATTCCCTGCCATATAAGGTGGTCAGCGACAAGGAAGAACCTCTCCAAGGCGGTCTTGTCCCCCGTCAGACGATAATCCAGCGCATAACGGTACATCACATTGAATGCCTTTTGCATGCGCATGTCCGACGCACCAGACTCGTCGTTGCTCACAACCGGTACGCCTTTGACCGTGCCGTCGGGCAAGCGGACAAGCCGCATGGAGTCAAAGTCCTTTTGCAGGGTCGGGCGGTAGCCGGCCGGCTTGTAGTCCCTGCCAGAGGGCATCTCGTCCAGAAAGTAATCATCCAGATGCCTGGCAAATGCCTCCAGAGACCCGGAATCCACATGGTCTGCAGCGGTCAGGGCGGGATACTGCTCCCACTCCCACAGCCGCTCCCAGTGCCACAGGTTGCGCCTCGTGATATAGCGGTTGTTGTCAGGGAGCACATAGTCAGGGGTGTTCTGCCGGTGTATGGCTTCGGACGAGAATGTCAGGCGGTCCAGGCACAGGGATCCCGTCACCGACAGGGGCGACGGCCTGACGCACATGGACACAGCGCCGGACGGCCTCTGAACTTGAGGCAAGTCACCGACAAATCCGTCCGCGCAACACATATCCTCATAGCGCACCCACAACGCCCGCCAGCCAGTAAATCCGGCATTTGCCTCAAACCAGCAGAGATCCTTGCCGCTGCGGTCTCGGAAAGAGAACCTGACAGGATGCTCCAGAGGGGTCTCGTTGCAAATCCAGAGCATGACCCCGCCCTTGGGGGCGGACATGGACGCGCCGATGCCCTCCGGGTCGGAAATGGACAGCTCCGCTTGTCCTGTCCAGGTGAAACGCAGGGACGACTCGCCATCCTTGTACCTGTCAGTGTCCAGCGAGACCGTACCGCGCCCGCGCAGCCGCACGGCATCGGGAACGCTCCCCTCAAAGTCAAAGGAACCTGCGCCCCAGGCAGCCGCGCTGACGCACAGCATGAGTACCGAAGTGAGGAGCGTCCTCATTTGGAGGAGAGATTTCTTTTGCGTATCAGGGCCTCAAGGAAATAATAGTCAGCGTAGTTGAGCGGGACATCCACTCCGCTGCCATGAGGCAGGCTGCCGACCGAGTGCATCAGGATAAATCCGCCATTAGTCCCCTGGGCGGCCCTGTAAGCCGGGGACGAGAGCGACTCTATTATGGTGTCGGCACTGTCCAGGTACTCCCGGTCAGAGGTGCAGGAGTACAGGTCGTAGAGGGCGGAGGCTATAATCGCCGCCGACGACACATCCCTGTATGTGTCAGGGATGGCCGGATCGTCGAAGTCCCAGTAAGGCACCTTGTCTTCCGGGAGCCTCGGATGGTGCAGGATGTATCCTGCCACCTTGCGGGCCTGCTGGAGATAACGCTCATATCCCGTATAGCGGTACGCCGCCGTAAACCCGTACAATGCCCAGGCCTGACCCCGCGCCCACGCCGACCAGTCGGCATAGCCCTGCCCTGTGCAGCGGTGCAGCACCTCCCCCGTCACGGGGTCGTAATCCACGACATGCCAGCAGCTCCCGTCCTCACGGAAATGGTTGGCGAGCGTCTTGTCGGCATGGCTGACCGCAATTTCCCTGAAAGAGGGGTCACCGCTGATGAGGCTGGCGTTGAACAGCAGCTCCAGATTCATCATGTTGTCAATGATGACAGGGCATTTCCATCCCCTCGCGGCCTGCCAGCCCTTGTCAGCGTCCCATGACTGGATAATCCCGGCTCCGGGGCGGAATCGCGTGGAGAGGGACTTGGCTGTCTGGACAATGACATTCTTGCAGGAGTCAGGGCCCCCGTATCGCAGGGCGTTGCCGAAGCTGTCATATACCATGAACCCCACGTCATGGTGCCAGGTCAGATGCTGTATGCTGTCCAACACCTGTGTATGCGCCCACGCATGATCCGCCCAGCTCTTATCCCCGGTCAGGTCATACATGTACCAGAGCGTCCCGGCAAAGAAGCCGCTCACCCAGTCATCCTCCGGGACGTACACGACATGCCCGTCCTGGTATGAAGACGGTATGCGGATGGTGTCCCCCTCCTCGGATGCGGCGAGCAGGGCGCCTATCTGCACCTTGGCGTTGGAAATATTGTCGGTGATGATGTCTGCCCCGCGTCCGGAGCCGGCGCAGCTTGCGGCCGCAAAGAGAATGGCGCACAATACGATGGCTTGTGACGCGCGGTAGCGGATGTGTATCTGCATCGGAGTCGTTTTAGTGTTATAATGTCTGTACAAATGTAAAAAATAATGCCGCCCCTGCGACAGACGATTTTGCACAAGAAGACATAACATTTGCACTTCCGTCCAATAAAGACGGGAGAGGCGTCACCGCCCTGGCCGGCTCTCCGCAGCATCCGCGCCAGAGCGGGTGCGCCGCCACGCGAGCGGGGACATGCCGTACTTCTCCTTGAAGCGGCGGCTGAAATACTGCTGGCTGCCGAAGCCGAGGCTCTCCGCTATCTCGGAGACAGGCATGTCCCGGCTTCCGGACAGCAGCGAGCATGCCCTGCGCAGACGAAGCGAACTCACATAGTCATTGGGAGTCTCGCCCGTCACCGCCTTGAAATGCCCGTAGAACGACGAACGGCTCATGTGCATTTCATCCGCAAACATTCCCGCATTGAACTGCGGGTCTGACAGGCGCTTCTCGATAACCGCAGCAGCTCTGTCCGCAAACCCTTTGTCTTCCTGTCCTGTGACTCTGCGAGACAGGTCCTCGCCCGCCCCCGTCCCGGACTCCGTGCGTCGCCGGGACGACTCTGCCAGATTGTTGCAGCGGGCGAGCAGCAGACGCGACTGGAACGGCTTGGACACGTAGTCGTCCGCCCCATGCTGCAGTCCGGAGAGCTGCGCCGCCGAATCGGCAGCCGCAGTCAGCAGCACCACCGGTATACGGGACAGGGACGGGTCGGACTTGATCGCGGCGCACAGCTCCGTCCCGTCCATCTGAGGCATCATCACGTCGCTCAGCACTATGTCCGGCACGACAGCCCTGACGAGATCCAGAGCTTCCCGGCCGTTGGAGGCCAGATACACGTTGTATCGCAGCGCGAACAGCTCCCGCAGCAGCTCGGCCATGTCCGCGTTGTCCTCGGCGATGACGATGGTGTATTGTCTCGGATTGCCGCCCTGCGGCTCCGATGAGGAAGCCTCCTGCAAGACCGTCACCGTCGGATCCCCGTCAAAATGCCGCGTCCCTCCCGGGAGCGACACCACAAAGTCTGACCCCTCGCCCAGAACGCTCGAAACGGATACCGTCCCGCCATGCTTACGCACTATATCCCGCACCAGGGCCAGCCCGATGCCGGAGCCTTCCACCCCGCCATGCGCCTCCCCGTCCGCCTGATAGAACCTCTCGAACACATGTTTGCAGTCCTCCTCGGAAATGCCCGTGCCGGTGTCTGCCACATGCACCTGCACGCCTCCATCGTCCGCAGCCTGCACACGCACTGTCACAGTCCCGCCGCGAGGAGTGTATTTCAAGGCGTTGAGCAACAGGTTGCGCATCACTTTCTGCATCTGGTACACGTCCATGTACACCTGCGGAGCGTCCGGGTCTTTTACAAAGTGCAGACCCACCCCACGGGACTGCGCCATCTGGGAAAACTTCAAGGTCATGTCCTCCGCAAAAAGGTTGACATTCACAGGCGACACCTTGATGCGCATGACATTCTGCTCGTACTTGCGGAAATCTATAAGCTCCGTCACAATCTCGTTCATCTGCGAGGCCTGGTCCAGCACCTTGTCCAGCTTGTGGTGCAGCTGCGGGGCCAGCCGGGAGCTGCGGAATATGGAGTCTATCTGGGCGATGATGAGCGTCAGCGGGCTGCGCAGCTCGTGACTCACGGTGGTGAAGAAACTCAGCTTGGCCTCATTCAGGGCCTGGATGCGCTGCTTCTCCTCCCTCTCCCGAGCCACAATCCGTGCGGACTCGCGCCGGATGCGCAAGGCTCTCAACACCACCCAAGCCACTGCCCCCAGCACCATCAGATAGAGGGCCACAGCCCACCACGAAGCGTACCATTGAGGCTCCACACGGATATCCAGGCTTGCCAGCATGTCATCCCCCACGCCCGCATGCCGCCGCAGCTGCACGGCATACCTGCCGGGGGACAAATCCGCAATGGAGACAAACGGGCCGTCCATAGCCGACCACCTGCTGTCCTTGCCGCTGACGCGGTATTCGTACTCTAGCCAATCAGCCGAGGCGGCGCGCCTCCGCGCTGAGAGACGCAAGTCGATGCGTGACTGCTTGCCCTTGAGCCTCAAGCCCGAGGCAAACGGCAAGCTGCGCGACAGGATCCCGCCCCCGTCATACGCCCTGACCGGATTGCCGTCAACAGACAATCCCGAAAAGTATATCCCCTCCGGCTCGCCGGCATCCCCGCCGCCAAGGCTGAACGCGGCCAGCCCGTTGACTCCTCCCGCGTAGATGACCCCATCCGACGCGGCAAGCAGCCCGCTGTCCATCACCTGGGCGTCCAGCGGCATCGCGCCTCCTATGAGCATCGTGCGCAGGGACTTCCCCGTCCGCGAGTCTATCAGCTGCAGGCCCCTCTCCCCCGACACCATTAGCCGGCAACTGTCCACCTGCACTATCTGGTAACCGCTCGTGTTGAGCGACGCCTCATCCATGCGCACAAACCTCCCGTCCTCCATCCGGAACAATCCCTGCCCGAATGTGGTGGCGAACACCTCGCCCCCGGACACGAGCAAGCGCATGGGACGCACCCTTACCCCATGGCTCTCAATAGGATAGCGCGCCTTGCATCTCATGGAGCCCAGATCAAACACCACAACCTCCGACGAGGCCAGCCACAGCTCGTCCCCGGACAGCACAGCATGCACATAGCGGACATCGTCTGTCTTGGGGTACAGGAGAGAGTCCGCGCCCGTCTGGCAGGAATGCACAAAGACCCCGCCGTCGGTAGAGAGTATCCATTTGTCCATGTATGGCAGGATAACATTGACAACGGATTGCGGGGAGCACCCGTCGCCGTCATCCCTGAGCGCCTGCACCGCCGTTCCGCTGTCCACATCCACCGTATAGACGCCTTGGCGGTTGGTGGCGACATGCAACTTGCCTTGCGAACTGTCCTCGCAGAGCCATTTCGCGTGCGTGAAAGGCAGATGTCCATAGTGCCGGATGCTGCCGTCGCCAGGGTTGAGACGGTTGAGGCCTCCTCCCTCCATACATATCCAGATGCTGCCGTCACTGCCTTCCGCGAGATGCCCGACCACCGGGGAGGACTGCCCTCCGGAGGTCAAGTCCTCCGACCAGAAAGAGAATGCCGAGGCGTGCGTGTCAGCGTAATTGACTCCCCCATAGTAAGTCCCGGCCCAGATGATGCCGTCCGCATCGACAAACACGGCATGCACGGACGACTGTGACAACGCGCCCTCCGCATCTCCCCTGTGGTATGACACAAAACGGTCAGCCGCCGGGTCATAACGGTACAATCCATGGAAAGTGCCGAACCATATCCCGCCGTCAGGATCCTGCGCGACATTTCTGACAACGTCGCAGCCGAACCCTCTCCAGCTGTCCGTCCCGCTGCGGTAATGCGTCACCGAGCCGTCCGGCCTCACCCGGACCAGCCCTCCGGTGTTGCTCCCCGCCCAAATGTCCCCCTCTCGGGACTCGAATATGCTCTGCAAGTCGCCGAGCGAGCTGAGCTGCACAAAATCCCCGTTGTCGTCTGTGCGGTAAAGACCCGTGCCGCAGATAATCCAGTGTCGCCCATTGCGGTCAACATGGCAATCCCGCACCCTGTCAAAAGGCATCTCCCCGGCAGACTCACACGCGTGGAGGCCGCTGTCCCAGCGGAAACATTCCTTGCCGGCCACTGCGAAGACGCTCCCGCCCTTGAGGAACAGCGCCGTGAACGGGGCTGCCATCACAGGGCGCATCTCATCCGAAAGGGCGTCGTAGCAGACCCATTCCTGGCCGGTAAGGAAGTGCACATTCCCTGCGCTGTCGCATATCATAGGCTTGACTGCGCTGCCCCTGAACGCCACCCTGCCTCCCCGGGGCTCATACGGCTTGCAGGACTCTATAACGGAGCCGTCATAGACGCTCACACCGTTCTCCGTCCCAAGCCATATCCGCCCGAGGGAGTCCTGGCAGATGGACAATACGGAGGGATGCGCCAGCCCGTCGGACACGCCCAGATGGCGGAAATACGGAGCGCCCCAGGCAGAGCCGCAGACAAGCAGCCCGGCCAAGGCCGTCATTGTGCACAGAAGTCTCAGAAGCTGTTTTGAAATATTCACTCTTGTTCTTTATGATTCTTTCCGGACATTTTCTTCTGCTTCATCGGTCACATAGTCACCGCTATGCTCCCTCTTCTGCAATTGAAACTGTCTCGAAAATCTCTCATAAACAACTTCGGCAAACATTTCAAAACAGCTTCTCATATTTGGACAAAGTTATAAAAAACAAAATGCATTTGTAAAATTCTCCGTGCTCTCCTGTGCCGCACTATTTGTATTTTTGTCGGCGTTAACCACATTGCCGCAAAAGCGCGGCCCAGGACATGAAGACATACTGCAAACTGATAGGCGCACTGCCTCCAGTCGCGTTGGGCGCAGCGGCGTGCTCCCAACAGGGCGGAGAGACCCAGAGGCCCAACATCGTGCTCATAGTGGCGGACGACCTCGGCATCGGGGACGTGAGCTGCTACGGCAGCCGGACAATCAGCACACCGAACATCGACGGCATGGCCTCCGAAGGCCTGATGCTGGCGAACGGCTATGCCACCTCCTCGACCTCCACGCCAAGCCGTTTCGCGCTGTTCACCGGAATGTATCCGTGGCGCAATCCGGAAGCGAAGATACTTCCGGGCGACGCCCCGCTGCTGATTGACCCGTCCGCGCCCACGCTCCCCAAAATGATGCAGGCGCAGGGCTACTCCACAGCCGCCATAGGCAAGTGGCATCTCGGGATGGGGTACGGCAAGGTGGACTGGAACGAGGAGATCTCCCCGTCCGGCAATACGGTGGGATTTGACTACACCAACCTCATTCCCGCCACCGTGGACAGGGTGCCCACAGTGTATGTCGAGAACGGGCGTGTGGTCAATCTGGATCCGGCAGACCCGATAGAGGTCAGCTACGGGCACGGATTCCCGGGAGAGCCGGACGCGCTGAGCAATCCGGAGCTGATGACGATGCCCTGGCTGTACGGGCATCAGGGGACTATAATCAACGGCATTCCGCGAATAGGCTATATGAGAGGCGGGCATGCCGCCCGGTGGGACGACAGCACGATGGCCGACTATTTCCTCGGCAAGGCAAAGGGATTCATTGACACTCACAAGGACAGCTCCTTTTTCCTCTACTACGGGCTGCACGAGCCGCATGTGCCGAGAGTGCCGGCGCAGCGTTTCATCGGTTCAAGCGGCCTCGGATGCCGGGGCGACGCGGTGGTGGAGGCTGACTGGTGCGTCGGGGAGCTGCTGAGGCACATTGACTCGCTCGGGCTGGCGGACAACACGCTGATAATATTCACTTCCGACAACGGCGCTGTGCTGCAGGACGGCTATGACGACCACGCGGAGCAGGACGCCCTCGCGGCCGGGCACGACCCGGACGGCGGGCTGCGCGGCGGCAAATACAGCCTCTACGACGCGGGGACTCATGTCCCTTTCATCGTACGCTGGACAGGGCACATCGCCCCGGGGACGGTGTCCAAGGCCTATTTCTGCCAAATGGACCTGTTCGCCACCATAGGCGAGTTGACAGGGGCGGAGTACCCCGGGACTCTGGACAGCGAGCCGCATCCGGATGTCCTGCTCGGAAGAGAGTTGCATGGCGGGCGGCAGGAGCAGGTGCTGGAGGCGCAGGGACGGCTCGCGCTCAAGCGCGGGAGCTATGTGATAATCCCGGCGTACAGCGGGGACAACTACAACAGCACCGGGATAGAGCTGGGCTGCAACAGCCATGACACCCTCTGGGACCTGGAGGATGACCCCGCGCAGCGCAGCGACTTGTCCGGGACGGAGACGGTGCGGCTGCGGGAGATGAAAGCGGCTTTCCTTGGGACGGTCGGGGACTTGTACCAGGAGGCCCTGCCCACCGACCCGCTGCGCTGACCGCGCGGGCTGGCGGCACATTCTCCGAAGGCACGGCGCAAATCGCAAGCAAGAGCATTAATTGGACAAAAATGCAATTTTTTATACGCATGCGCATGTCACATTTGCTCAATATTCCGTTTCTTTGCAGCGATAACACACGAAATGTACCAAATAACCAATTTTATTATGAATAAGGAACTTTATACCCCCCCCAGCTGATTTTGCTGCAATTCGGGGGCAGGTGCCTGCTCACGGAGATGAGCAACTGGAATAACGGCGACATCGAGGAGGACAACGTCCTCGAGACACTCTAAACTTACAGTGCTATGAAACTTACGTCTTTATTGACTGTGGCGGCGGCCCTGTCGGCGGCCTCCGTCATCTCCTGCACCAAGGAAAACATCAACAGCAGTTCCGCTTCGCAGGGGCAGCTCTGCACCATCCGCGTGGCTCCGGACGCCACCAAGTCAGCCTACGACCCGGAGACCGGCAAGATTTCGCTTGACCACAAGGAGCTGATGG
>CAZKVW010000009.1:0-41946 GCA_964556285.1 uncultured Muribaculaceae bacterium | reverse complement strand
GGTCTCTGAAGGCGACTCAACACAATCCTCGCAAGACTTGGGCCAATGTCCCGCTCCAAGACTTCGGGCCGGATTCCGACATAGACTGGACTGAGCGGAAAGACAGTGTCGACACCCAGCTTTACCGGAAATACAATCTGTCCGAAAGCGAAATTGCCTTTATCGAGTCCAAAATCAGGCCGATGTAGATGGAAACGAAGTGTTGATGCAGCCTCGCGGCAACCGCCGCCTTGGCGGAAAGTCACAGGCTGAAGTCCCGGAAATTGACTATCCCCATGTCCTTGTCTGCGGAGGTCATGGTTCCGTTGTATATGACTTGTGAAATCGGACAAATTCGCAATTCGATTTCATATTTGTCCAGGATAAGAGAAAAAACCACGGATTCAAATGCTTGCTGCCCTGTGTGTCGAGCGGAGCAGAGGCTCGGGATGTCCGCCCCTTTGAAGCCCGTCTTGCCTCTCGTGACAATCAGTTCGTGTCTTGACGGGACACGAATTGCCGCTGGCTTGTCATCGGCGTTGCAGTAATGATGCCGTTCGCATAGACTTTGCCTCGTGGCAATCGCCGGGACTGGTGACCCCCGACAGAGGGCGGTGCAGAGGGGGAGGCCGGTGCCAATCCGGCCGAATTGAGGGGATTGGCACCGATACCCATCAACAGAAGCCGCTCCAGCCATGGCAGCCGAGGCCAACGAATGTCACGAACTCAAGCCGTTTGGCAGATTTTTGCGGAATTGTTTAAATTCGCGTGGAAGAAGCTGTATCTTATGGAAGTCCCGCCGCTGTTGCGAAAACTTGTCTGGGGTGTGGCGCTGGCATTGTGCAGCGTCACGGCTCTGGCATATGGCGGCACGATGATGTTCCGACATATTTCTGCGGCGCAAGGTCTCTCCCACATCACAGCTAACGACATTTGCGCCGACTCCCTTGGCGTAATCTGGATAGCCACCAACGACGGGCTCAACAGGTATGACGGAGCCGGCATACAAGTCTTCCGGCGCAATGCGGACACGCCTGGGGCGGACAACGCCATCAGGAAAGTGGTAAACTTGGGTGACGGCACCCTTGCCCTGCTGTCGTCAGATGGGGTCAGCCGCTTTGACTGCGTGAACTCCCAGTTCTCAACGATATTCAGAGGCCATGCCGGTGCTGCGACATGGCACAATTCGTTGTACATTGCTCATGGCAACAAGATATTGAGAGCGGACAGCGACAGCCTCTTGTGTGTTGCCTGTCTCGACAGTACTGTCACCGTCACGGCAATTGTTGTGAGTGATGACGGCATCTGGGCGGGCACCAGGTCTGACGGAGTGCTTCTGACCTTGCCGAATGGAGAGACGAAAACCGTCTGGGAGGGGGTAAGCACAAGAGTGTCAAGTCTGTATCAAGACAGTTCCGGGGACATCTGGGCGGGAACATGGGAAGATGGCCTGATACAGATACATGACAGTCAGGTCGTCAGGCATTTCCGCTCCGGCCCCGGCCGCTCCGCCATATCTTCCGACTTTGTGCGTTGCTGTACCGAAGACGGCGACGGCAACATCTGGGCCGGCACCATCAACGGGCTTGACAGGATAGGCAGGGATGGCAAAGTGACGCATTTCGGAGCCGACCCTGACGATGCGCTCAGCCTGTCTGACAACTCTGTCTGGGCAATTCACAGAGACAGGCAGGACAACCTCTGGGTATGCACCTATTATGGCGGGGTCAATTGGTTCAATCCCGCCCGTGACTCATTCGGGCGATATTGGCATTCCGGGGGCAGGATTGGGGACGCTATAGTAAGATGTCTGGCAGAGCGGGACGAGAAGCATCTGTGGATTGGCACAGAGCAAGGGCTGGATTGCTTGGACAGGGGGACAGGTGAGATTGTCCGCTGTAACGCGAGTCCTGGCAGCGGGGTTGCGTTCGAGCACCTGAAGTCCCTCTACGCTGACAGGAGCGCCGGCTCTGTGTGGCTCGCATCAGATATGGGAGGACTGATATGTCTGGATGTGGCATCCGGGGAGGCAAAGCGCTGGCGCCATGTCCCCGGAGACAACGGGTCCATTCCCAGCAACAGGGTGCTGGACATAACCCCATACAACGGCGACTCCCTTGTCGTCGCCACGCATGGCGGTCTGTACATGATGTCCAAGCAGACCGGCAACGGGCATCCGCTACTGAATGACGATATCAAGGGATATGTTTCCGATGTGCTCGTCGACTCATATGGGGCTCTCTGGGCGGCGGCAGGAGGGCATTCGCTGCTGCGTTATGATTTCTCATCCGGGAGACTGTCCCGGTGGTCTGACGGACGGCAAGTCGGACGGCTGTTCCAGGACAAGGAAGGCAATGTATGGGTGACGTGCGCAGACAGGGGCTTGATGCTCTGCCGTGCCGGGCGGGACAGCCTTGAGACGCTTGATATCGGGGCGGACGGCATATCGTCCATGGCGCAACTGCCAGTCTCCGGGGATTTGCTGCTTGTTTGCAGTGACGGTTTTGTCACATACGCTCCGGGACAAGGTCAAACGCGAAGATACTTATGGAGCGACCTTGGACTCCCCAACAGTCCCGGAGAGAAGTCGGTTCTTGTCACGCGGGACGGAATGATATACATTGGCGGTGTCCCAGGAATTATTTCGTTTGGAGAAGAGGCCCTGAACGCCAAGCGGCTCAGAGCCGACATCCTCATCTCCGGTGTGTGGACGGATAATAAGCGCATAGGCTTCTCCTCTGATACAGTTGAGATTGATAGCGGCATTTCCTCATTGTCGATAGGCCTGACGGTCACCAATTATGTCCCTGCAAGCCGTGCGATGCTCCAATACAGGATAGAAGGGATCTCCGAGGAATGGAGTGACGTGCCTGACAGCCGGGTCATAATCGTCCCGAGGCTGTCGCCCGGACGTCACCTGCTGACTGTGAGGACTGCTCCGGATGATGAGGTGCAATGTCCTCCCTTGTCGATACTGGTCAGGGTCATCTCCAGAGTGTCGCCTTGGCATATTGCGGCAGCTCTCGTACTGCTGCTGGCATTATCGGCGTTGTCCCTGCTGTCATTTCGCAAGAGCAAGTCTCCAGCCCGCAGCAAGACTCCCGAACAGGAGGCTGCACAGACCCCGGATGAAAGGCTGCTGGCCAGAGCCTCGGAAGTCGTGCGGCAGAATCTCGCCAACAGCGGATTTTCCATAAATGACTTTTGCAGGGCAATGGGCATGTCGCGCACACTTCTTTTCAACAAGCTTAAAGCGGCATCAGGCAAGACCCCAAGCGAGTTCATCATGTCTATACGTCTGGAGAACGCGGCCAGGTTGCTGGAGACCCGTCCCGAGATGAGCGTGACGGAGGTATCGGAGCAGACGGGGTTCAGTTCCGCCCACTATTTCACCCAGAAGTTCAAGTCTGTCTACCGGATGACCCCCGGGGCTTGGCGCCGCCGTTGAGCGAAATGTACGGAATCTCCCTTTTAATGTACTCCAAGACACCCTTGGAGAGGAGAATTTTGGACACTTTTGCAAAAACACATACACCTAAAGACATGAATACCAATGACCATGCGCCCTTCAAGGGAGGAATCCCCTACGAGACGCCCCTATTGGACGTGATTGCCGTGGGGAGGATTTTTTTGACAACAACGTCAAACGAAGCGGCCACCGAGTCTTTCTCGGAAGCGGAAGATTTTCAGATTTTTTAACCAATCAGATTTGACAGCATGAAAAAGATATTGTTGTGGCCTGCAGCAGTGTTGCTCGTGGCAGCATTTGGATGCAGCAAAGAGTCCGGCAACAGCGTCAACACCCAGAAGACGGACGGCGAGTTTGTGCCGAGAGTACTTACGGCGACTATTTCCGAAGTCACCAAGACAAGCCTCTCAAACGGCAAGGATGTAATATGGAGCGCTGGAGACGAAATTGGGGTATTTGATGAGGACGGCAAGCTGTTCAAGTTTGCCGTATCTAATCCCGGAGGCTCTTCTGCGACATTTGTCCAGTCAGAGGATACGCCCGACGATTTGTCAGGGACGACTCTGTACGCAATCTATCCCTACCATGCGGACGATGTGATCAGCGGCGGTGTGATTACGACAAGCACAAGCACATCGTACAGCGCGTCCCCCGGCTCTTTTGCCCGTTCATGGTCTAACATAATGACGGCCAAGACCAGCGATGAGACTCTCCAGTTCAAAAATCTTGCGGCTCTCCTGAAATTGACAATCCCCGAGGACCTCGACCTGTCCCAGATATATATAGCATCTTCGGCGGGCATTGCCGGAGATGTCAAAGTGGCGGTCGGAGAGGATGGCGCACCATCTGTAAGCGAGGCTCCTGCGTCAAACAGCGGACTCATAATCAATCCAAAGGACGGGGAGAGCAGCCTGGCGGCAGGCGCGTATTATGTCCCGGTTCTCCCCGGTACGTACACCGGGCTGAGGATAAAGCTGACCTACGCGTCCGGAGAGGTCACTGCATCCGATGCATTCAGCTTGGAGTCTTTCACGGCCAGCCGCAACAGTGTCATCAACATAGGAGAGATATACGATGGCCGCGCGTGGTACAAATGGCTCAGGTTCGAAAACCAGCAGCTGCCAGGCCAAATCAGTGTCAGCGACAACGGTTCCATCTCCCTGTCGGTTACGGACAATCCAAAGGTAGGGGCCAGGAACAGCAGCGCGTATGCGCTCTGCGACGCTGTGACTACGGGCTCCAGCAACTCAGGATATTTCACGGTGGATTTGTCAGGCATTAATGCTTCTGTTCGCAGCCGCATCACAGGGTTCAAGTTCTATTTCCTCCAGAAAGAGTCCTCAAGCGACTTCTTATACCCGCGCGTCAGATTCAACAGCCAGTCAGCAAATGAAGCATCTCCGGCATCGGTCAATGGGACATCTCCGTCTGCGAGCGCATGGACGCAGGCGGAAATGAACAACGCCATGATTGCAGGCGCATGGAATGTATTGGAGTTCAGGGCATCGCAAATCGGGGCGGAGAATTTCTCCTCAATCACCAGCGTGCAGATCCGTCCCGCCTTGTACTTCAGCGGGAGCAACAAGGGGACAGCCTCGACATCCTGCTACATCGATGATATAGGCTTCACTTACGAATGACACCCAGATGAGCCAGCGACGGCTTGTGTCAATATATGCAGCTGCCTGTTCCGTAATCGCGTTTGCAGGGGCGGGGGCTGCATTTGCCGGCGACGTGTGCCCGAAGGCATCGGACAAGGGGCATATACTGGTTGAGGCCAAGAACTGGGAATGGAACGGGGAGGCTCCTGAATACTGGCGCTGGTGCCCGTCCATGACCGTGGACAGTCTCGGGCATGTCCCGTCCGCCCCGGACAGTGTCAACCGTTACGGCAGTCTCGCGGACGGCCCGCAGTTGGAGGCGACAGGGTTTTTCCGCATCGCCAAGCACAAAGGCCGTTGGATAATGGTTGACCCTGACGGGCGCATACACATAGACGCGGCGGTAGTCGGTCTTGTCAGCGGCTCCGGGGAGCGTCAGCGGGCCAATTTCGCGAGGCTCTACCCGCTTGGCAAGGAGCAATGGATCACGCAGGCGGCAAAGGAGTTGCGCGGGTATGGATTCAACGGGGCGGGAGCGTGGTCTGATGAGGACAACATCCGCTTGTTCAACGATTTCTTCAGCGATGGCGGGTTTACATACTGCCCGATATTCGATGTCATGTCCGACTATGCATACTCAATAGGAGTTGCGTCCCACAACCCTGGCAACACCGCTTATCCCAACAGGTGCATCAGGGTATTCGACCCCGGATTCAGGCAGTATTGCGAGAAACGTATCCCGGAGTTTGTGGCCCGGTACAAGGATGACCCCAACGTGCTTGGTTATTTTTCCGACAACGAGATGCCCCTGCTGGCGGGCAACCTCAAGGGCTATCTGGCTTTGCCGGAGGATGATTGGGGTCACAAGGCAGCGGAGCGCTGGCTTGCCGGCAAAGGACTGTCGCAATCGGATATCTCCAGCGAGGTCAGCCGGGAGTTTGCCGGGTATGTGGCGGACACGTATTTTGGCATCGTGAGCGAGATACTCAAAAAGGCAGATCCCAACCACCTGTATCTCGGATGCCGCTTCGCCGGCAACTCCAAATATATCGAGGGCATCTGGAAAGCGGCCGCAAAGTGGTGTGATGTCATATCCGTCAACTATTACGGGCAGTGGGAGGTGCTTGAGTCCGACATCGCGAGGTGGGAGTCATGGGCCGATGCCCCGTTCATGGTCACCGAGTTCTACACCAAGGGAGAGGACTCCGGTCTGCCCAACAAGACAGGAGCCGGATGGCTGGTGCACACGCAACGGGACAGAGGCATTCATTACGAGAATTTTGTCATAGGCTTGCTGCGTTCCCGCACCTGCGTAGGGTGGAGCTGGCTCAAATATCAGGACAACGACCCGTCGTCCCGCAACGCTGAGAGTTCCAACATCGATTCCAACAAAGGTCTCGTGGACAACAGCTACACTCCTTACGCGCCGCTGGTGGAGAGCATGCGCAAGGCCAATACCATCCGTTACAGCATCTTGTTAAACCTTTGAAACACACTATCAAATGAAAAGACTCTGTGTCGTCCTCCTGCTTCTGGCTCTCCATCTGCTCGTATTGGCCCAGAGCGGCACCGTCACCGGCACTGTGACGGACGAGTCCGGGACGCCAGTGGCAGGGGCTGCCGTATATTGGCAAGGGCAGACAGGCATCAGCGCAGTCACCAATTTCAAAGGGGAATATTCCATCAAATCCGTGCCTGGAGGGACTCTTGTGTTCAGCTGCATGGGATACAAGGATGAACTGGTCAACCCCGGAGGACAGGCTGTGACGGATGTCACCATGCGTTCGGATATCCTGTTCCTGGATGAGGCGGTTGCGATAGGCTACGGGACGCAGCAGCGGCAGGACCTCACAGGAGCCATCGCGTCTGTGAGGGCGGACGAGTTGCGGAAATCATCCGATCTCAACGTGCTCGGGGCGTTGCAGGGCAAGGTCGCCGGACTCAACATAGTATCCCAGTCAGGAGAGCCAGGAGCCGGATACAGCATCAATATCCGAGGCAACAATTCCATCAACGCCTCCACAGCCCCGCTTGTGGTCGTGGACGGGGTGCAGATGGACATCAATGCCGGGGAGACGGCTTCGTCCGCGTTTTCCCTGTCGGGGTCAGACCCTTTGGCATTCCTCAATCCGGTGGACATCCAATCCATAGAGGTGCTCAAAGACGCTTCGGCGACTGCAATCTACGGCTCCCGTGGCGCTGGCGGAGTCATCCTCGTGACGACCAAGAGCGGCACAGGCAATGCCGGCAAGACTGCCGTGACATTTGATGCCAGTTTCAACATCACCGAGACGGCCCGCGACCTCGACATGCTGGACGGGCAGGAATGGATAGACTACCGTTTTGCCCGAGGCGACAACGAGTGGTGGTACTATGGCAAGGACACCGATGGGGACGGCGTTCCGGACACCCCGAAGACTCTGGCTGACTACGGCCGCAATGCCGTCAATTGGAGGGATGTGATGTTCCGCAAGGCGTTCTCGCAGCAGTACAATGTCTCTGTCCGCGCCAATTCTGGCGAGCACACCCGCTTCTTGAGCAGTCTCGGATGGCTCGACCAGCAGGGACTCATTGTCAACAACGGCTACACCAAGCTGACAGCCAAGGTAAAGATAGACCACGACATCAATGACAGCGTCAAGATGGGGGTCAACGCCAACTACGCCCGCACCAAGTCCACAGGCGCGGCCACATCCTCCGGAGGCTCTTTCACTGGCTACGGGCTGACCCAGCTCATCTATCTGGAGAAGCCCATAGAGAGATTTGAGGATCCTGCAGACCCCGCGTCAATATACACCGCTTTCACATCCCTGTATGACTGCATCAGTTCCGAGTCCAGCCGCACTGGAGTGTCCGACAGGCTCATAGGCAACGCCTATCTGGACTGGAAAATCCTCCCCAGCCTGACCCTGCGTACCTATGCCTCCGGCTCTGTGTCGTACTCCTCCAACAACGAGTTTTACTCCTCCGATACGCGATGGGGGCACTCCACTAATGGCCTGGCGCAGTACTCCACAGCCAAGTCCACGGCGATGACAGCCAACGCCACCCTGACATGGAAGCCGGAGCTGCGCGGACGGCATCACCTTACAGCCATGGGCGGGGCGGAGGTCAGCGACTACATGTACGAGTCATACTTGCAGCAGGCGCAGAATTTTGAGGATCCATCGTTGAGGGACATGGCTCTTGCCAAGGGGACGCTCCTCAATCCAGTTCAGGTCAAGAATACCAACGGGCGCATGTCGGCTTTCGGCCGGCTGGACTACAACTGGGACTGGAGGTACTATCTGACATTCAACATGCGCTCTGACGGCTCGTCCAGGTTCAGCGCAGGGTCAAGGGTAGGCTGGTTCCCCTCGGTTTCGGCGGCGTGGAGGATTTCAAATGAGCCGTGGATGCGCTCTCTCAAGTCCCGGGCGATAGACAACCTCAAGCTGAGGATCAGCGCGGGAGCGTCCGGCAACGACCGCATATCCAACTACGCCAACCTCTCCACTCTCGACAAGATATACTATTCCGACGGCAATGGCTCAGCGCTGCTCGGCATGGCGGAATGGACTTCTGGCAACAGCCGTCTCAAATGGGAGACCACATGGCAGTACGATGCCGGAATTGACGTCACCCTATGGAAAGGCCGGGTTGACATGGTATTTGACACTTATTACAAGGACACGCGTGATATGCTGTTCATGGCAACCATCCCCTCCCAGACGGGATTCACCTCGCAGTGGCAAAACATCGGAAATGTCTCCAACCGTGGCATTGAATTGAGCCTCAATACCGTCAATGTCAAGGATGGAGATTTCATTTGGGAGTCGTCGTTGACATTCGCCCGTAACCGCAACAAGATATTGAGCCTCGGGGACGGAGTGGACATGATGGCCAACAACATCAGCAAGGGGTCATTCAAGGAAGAGCCTACACGGCTGATGGTCGGGCAGCCGATAGGCATCATATACGGATATGTCTGGGACGGCAACTATCAGCTGGAGGACTTCGACATCTATTGGCGCAGCACCGACATTCCGGCGGACAGCCGTATTGTAACCTCCGCCAATTACAACGATTTTGACTTCGTGCTCAAGGACGGGGTCACAAAAATCAACGGAGTTGACCCCAGGCCGGGAGACCGCAAGCTCAAAGACCTCAACGGCGACGGCATTGTCAAAGCCTCTGATGACAAGACCGTCATCGGCAAATGCGACCCGGACTTCACCTGGGGAATAGCAAACACGTTCACATGGAGGAACTGGACGCTGCATGTGTTCTTCGACGGGGTTTATGGCAGGGACATCCTTAATGAAACCAAAAACAACGTCACATCCGGAGCCATAACCAATTACAACAACATCACCCGGGACGCGTTCCGCAACGCTTGGACTCCCGAGAACGGGTCTAACAAGCACGCCAGGCTCACCAACCAGATCAATTGCCAGCAGGCTCTTTCGTCGTATTATGTTGAGAATGGCTCTTTCATCAAGCTGCGCACACTCTCGCTGTCCTGCAATTTCCCGTCGGGATTGTGCCGGGCCTTGCATCTGGGCGGACTGAAGGCAACCGTCTCCTCCAGCAACGTGTATACGTGGACCAAGTATTCGGGTCTGGATCCGGATTTCAGCTCCTCCAATTCCACATTCAGCGGGATAGACCGCTTGGCCTATCCCAACGGACGCACGTATACTTTGGGGGTTGTCGCAAATTTTTAGAAAGACATGGACAAGACAATATTACTGCTGCCGCTGCTCGCGCTTGCCGTCGTGTGCTCTTGTGAGCATGCGTCTTTCCTCGACAGGACACCTTATACGCAGACATCTCCAGAAAACTTTTTCAAGACGGAGACGGATTTCAAGCTCGCGACTATAGGCGCATACGAGGCGATGAATACCAATGTTTCCGGAGGGGCAAATAACAACAGCGTTTCCGGCGGCACGTATTACTGCGGCCTGCCAGTCATAATGAATTCCCCCTCGGATGAGCTGCTGTCATACAACACTGCGGCTGATAGCTACGGGCAGTTTACGCAGATGACGGACGCGACTTTCTCCGAGAGCACCACGGGGCTGCGGCGCATGTGGGACGCGTTCTATGCTGGCATCAATCGTTGCAACTCCGTGATTTACAACGCCGAGGGAAAGGACAGCGAAGTGATTGCAGGGTATGTGGCGGAAGTGAGATTCCTCCGGGCGTTGTACTACTGGTATCTCGCCCAGACGTTCGGCGCAGTGCCCATAGTGTCGTATCATAGTGACGGGATGGAGGCCAGATCCGGTTTGCAAGATGTCTATGGGTATATTCTGGATGACTTGCAAGCGGCGTACGAGGGATTGCCCGCCGTTAAGGGACGGGGCGCTGTCGGGGCTGGGTCAGCGACAAAATATACTGCCGCCGCCTACATTGGCAAGATATGCAACTACTTGGCCGCATGCAAGAGGAGCGGTGCGGGGGCGGAGTTGGTGGAGGAGCAGCCGCTTAACGATTTCTCCTGGGTCAACGCCGAGGACATGAGCCGGAGGGCGTACACATCTCTCAAGGATGTCGTGGACAATGCCCCCTATACGCTCATTGAGGATTTCACCAATCTGTTCAGGGAAACAACCAAGGATGACCAGCATGAGGAATGTCTGCTGATGGCTGAAAACTATCTGGATGGGACAGAGGGGGCGTTCCCGCCAACCACCATGTTTGCCTTGTCTCCCGGGTGCAGCGGATTGGAGGAATATGGGCAGACGGGTGCAGTGTGGGCGCGTTATGCCATGCCCACCCCAAAAATATTCGGGATGTTCTCTCCAAAAGATCCCAGACGCGACTGGTTCTGCGCCGGCTCGGCGGACGGATCTGTGGCAGGCGGGACTTTGATAGAGGAAGTGGCAAGTGACGGCTACGTGTACGTGAAGCCATGGAGACGCGGCTCAGCGGACTCCGACATCAGGGTGGACAGCCCGACCCAGACCTACCTGCCCTTTCTGGATGCCGCCAATGTCAGCGTCGGGAAGTTCCGCTTCACTCAGATTGGGCAGATTACCACGCATACCAAGAACAGGCATTCCCTGTCGTTCCCGCTCATGCGAATGGCGGATGTGTACCTCATGTACGCGGAGGCTGTGTGGTATCATCTCTCGGACGAGGAGGAAGCCCGCTCCTGCATGCGCAGAGTCCTCCTGAGGGCCTGCGGACAAGACGAGGAACTCACAGACGAGCTGATGCAGGCGTATCACAATGACGACTTCGTGACAGAGCTGCTGGAGTCCAGGGAGCGCGAGCTATGTTTTGAGGGGACGCGGAAGTGTGACCTGTTCCGCTTCAATCTGCTTGACGCCACCATGAGGGACTTGGTCGAGACTCCCATAGCGACGCGGAACGGCAGGGAGTATTATGCGTGGGACGCGTATTTGCAGTTTGACAACAAGAGCAGGATAATAGCGAGCTCGTCCCCCTACTTCTCGCCCTGCGCTGAATCTATCAAGTCCAATTGGAGGAGTTACAAAATATGGGCGCCAATCTCGTCACTCCAGATGGCGGCCAATCCCAACCTGAAGCAAAACGCGAGATGGTAACACGAAAGACAGCCTTGGCGGCCGCCGCATTTGCGACTGGAATCATCGCCGCCTCTTGTATGCAGCAACAGGAATATCCCGCCGCCGTGCCGGGCGGGCAAACCGAATCTGCCTCCTTTAGCGCGGCGCTCTCGGACGGCAAGTCATTTCCGTCCGGAGCGGCCATATCCGGATGGAAGCCTGAAGGAGCTGGCAAACGCTATGAGTACATTTCGGAGGGAGGGAAGGTCGCTGAATTCAGGTATGCCGGCGACGGTGATGCTCCTAAGGGGGTTGCATATCTCCTGTATCCTTCGGCGGAGGTGGACTCTCTCTACAGGGGGACATTCTGCCTCAAGCTCAAGACGGAGCAGAGCATTCTGGAGGGGCAGACTCAATTGTATGCGGGACACTTGACGGCGGACGGATATTCGGAGCTCCGTCCCGTGACAGGAGAGATAAGTTTCACAGTCAGTCAGAGCGATATATCCAGATGCAGGATATCTTGTGAGGACGCGGCTCTGGCCGGCGACTTGGAGCTGCGGATGTATCAGTACCCCCGCGCACTGGTCTCTGATGAGGGGGCTTCACATTATGTGGATATTGTCGGAGACATGCCCAAGGGGCACTCTTTTAAGGCCGCTGTCGCGGCGGGTGAGTATAAGGCCTTTGACATCACCCTGTACAATTCATACGGCATTTCCGTATGGGAGGGACGGGCGCAGGGTGACTTTGATATCGCCGGAGGAGGTGCTGCGGACATCGGGGAGGTCGGCAGTCCGGACATCTCATCGCTCGCTCTCACGTTTGTGACATCAGAATTTGCTGGATATACGCTCAAGTCGGTGGAGGGGTATTCTCCGGAGGAGGGGCGCAAGATAATGATGACAGATGTCGGCTCTGTGCTGCAAGACGGTGTCCCCCTCACCGTGCGCTTCTTCGGGCTGGAGCCATGGGACTGGTCATCCTCATCCCTGTGGTACGTGTTCACAATGGAGAGGGGCGGTGAGAGCATTGTGCTCCCCATAGAAGTGCCTGGCCTCAATATCCCGGCGGCATCGGAAGTGAGCGCAGATGCCGGGGAACTGCGCACAGACCGCAATGCCGCGCCATGGTATTACCCCTATGAGGACAAGCGGGTGATGAGCGGAGCCGGATACGCGTTCGGGGATGCCAACACCTATCTGATACAATACAAGGGGAGCAGCTACGGCACGTCTCTTGATCCGGATCCGGACATCCCCTCGTCAGTCACAATTGACTATCGGTTGAGGGGAGAGCTTTTCGGCGCTCCAGTCCCCGAGGATGTAACATTCGAATGGGTGCAGGGATACAACAACGCGACTCCCGCGTGGGACAAGTACACGATGGATCGTTCGCTCGTGTACAACTGCGGCAACTACAGTATCTCGGTGGATGCGGACAATTATACCGTGACTGTCACCAATAACGGAGCGCATGTCGGTGCCCCCATACTCGTAATGAAAAAGGACGGGGAGGTCTTGTGGGCCTGGGCTTTCTGGAACATAGCCTCTGACGGGACGCGTCTGCGGGCGGTGGATTTCGGCGGCTCCAAGCTTGCCAACCTTGATATAGGACATCCATCTGACCGGATTGAGGCGATTGTGGGAAAACTGTCGGAGATCCGCCGGGCGACATACTATTACCAATGGGGCAGGCCGATGCCGATATTCTCACAAAACGGATCCGGGGCGTATTTCTCCCAGACCGACGCGAGAAATGCTTCCAAGCCTCGCATTCCGGTGCATGATTCAGGAGCTGTCAGTGTCGCGGAAGCCTTGAAATATCCCGGTCAGCTGATCCAGAACCAATATAGTGCGGGGCAGACATCAACCCTGCTTAATGACTGGATTGACGGTGGAGTCGCCAGCCAGTCTGATCTCTGGGGTGGAGGAGGCGCAAGCGACAAGGGAGTCAAATCCATCTACGACCCCTGTCCCAAGGGCTGGAGAGTGCCGGATGCCAGGACTTATCTTGACAAATTCCCGCAGGCGGCGGTCGGCTACAGCGAGAGCGATTATCCGCAGGAACATACGACGGGTTATCAGGGGGTATATGTCTCGGACGGGCTGCTGTTCCCATGCTCCGGGTATTTTGGGACCAACGTGTCTGCGGACAAGTATGTCTCCAGCTACGGGACTAACTATGGGACAGGCAGTACCGCCAGCGGTGCGGCAATGTTCTGGACTAACACGTTCAGCACTGGCACACGCGCTTACGCGTTCCGTGCGGACTACTGGTACGTCAGATACAACAAGGCTGTTGAGAACACCGCCAGGACAATCATGGTGACGGATACTCCGGTCGGGAATGCCCTGCCGGTCCGCTGCCAAGTGGACGAGGACAACAGATGATGGACAGCCGCCGTTTGCTGTGCCTCTTGCTGGCAACAGCATCTTCTTTGCAGATTTCTCTTGCGCAGAGGGTTTTGGAGCCGGTATTCCCCTGCTCTGCGACACTGGTCTCTCCGTATGGAGTCACATCGGAGCTGACTCGCAGGAACGGGGAATTCTATGAGCGGGAGAAATCCGTAGCCCGTCTGGAGGAGTTGAGGGCTGATTGGGTCAGGTTGCCTATGTCATGGGAGATCTGCTGGCATGACAGGCATTTTGTCCCGGCCACCTTTGATGCGGCGATGGAGACAGCTGGCGGGACTCCCCTGTCCGTGTGCGGAGTCATCTCACACCGTTTCGACAAAGGCCACGATGCGTGGAACGCCCCATCGGAGTATTCCGCGTATGTGAGGGAGATGGTGTCCAGGTACCGTTTTTATGTCTCATGCTGGGAAATCATTCCGGGGATGGACTCAAGAACGACAGGCGGCAAGCCTCTGACTCCGCAGCAATTTTTCGGCACTCTGCGCGGCACATACTCAGCGATAAAGTCAGTAAATTCTGGAGCGGCTGTAGTGCTGGGCGCGGCGGATAATGTGCGGAGCCGTTTCTTGGACACTCTGATGTGCTATGGCGGCGCGAAATGGTTTGACGTGATGAGCTTTGCCTGCTATGGGGATGCCGAGGAGCTGCCCTCGCTGGTCAATGCCGTCCGCCGCAACATGAACAACTACGGCTGGGAAAAGCCTGTCTGGATAACTGATGCCCGTTTCGGGTCTGTGCCGCAGGATGGGGACAACAGCCAATTCTGGGAGAAGATCGTTCCGGAGGCATTGGCTCGCCTCGGCATTCGGGGCCGCAAGAGCGGCGTGGCTGTCACGGTGTCTTCTCGCCAGGGATACAGCGCGCTCAATGAATATGAGGTAGTTAGATATCTGTCAAAGACTTTCCATTCAGTCAGACGGGTGTCTTACGTGGAACTGGCGGACTTGGATGTCACCGAATATCCGGTGCTGATTCCCGGCAAATTCGTCTCTGCTTCCGATGTCTCCAGCTATCTGTCGCGGGGCGGCACTGTGGTGCTGACTTCCCCCATGTCTCCGCAGGTGACTCATGTCGGTATCAGGAACGGGCGGGATTTCCTCTATCTGACGCAGGACAATCTGCGCCACGGAGATGAGTTTTGCCCATTGTCCGTGGACGAGGAGGGCGTGACTGCTGCCTTGTACCATTCGGCCGGAGGTGGCAATGTCATAGCCTGTTTCCGCAAGGGCGCAGCCCCTTACGTGGATACGGAGGCCGAGCAGGCAAAGAGGATTGCCCGAGTGCATCTCATCGCATTCTCCTGCGGAGTTGAAAAGGTGTTCTGGAACGGCTTGAGGTCTTCGGAAAACGACCCTAAACGCAAGCGGGACTGGTCAGGCCTTTACCGCAAAGATTTCTCTCCCAAACCGGCGGCAAGGGCTTACAAGACCCTGACAACACTGCTGCCGTCAGGGAGCGGACGCCCCGAGTTGAGCATCAGGGACGGGGTGTACCTTGCGCACTGGATTGCTGCGGACGGCAGGAACGTTTGGGCCGTGTGGAGTCCTTGGGAAAGAACGAAGGATGCTGTGGAGATTAGGGGCAAAGCACGGATAATCAACTTCCTCGGCGAAGATGTCAAGGGTCTCGACTATACAGACGATGCTGTGACGTATATAGTCGGGGCAGATAAAGTGGTCTGGAGATGAGAAGAGCAACGCTTGCTGCCGTCTTGGCACTGGTAATGTCCGTGCGCTCATTTGCAGGAGAGGAGAGGCGGCCATTCATGGCAAATGTGTACGGACGCGATTATGTGTCCCTGAATGGCAAATGGAATGTTCTGCCGGATATCTATGACCGTGGGGAGAAGAAGCGCTTTGAGCAAAACCGCAAGCCGGAGGGCAAGACGGATTTTGTGGAGTATTCATTTGACGGCGCCCGCACACTGGATGTACCGGGGGACTGGAATTCGCAGTCGGAGGAGTTCAAATACTATGAGGGGGCTATCTGGTACGGACGGCATTTTGGATGCTCCGGACGGCAAGGTGGGCGCAAGTACTTGTATTTCTGCGGAGTGAGCACCCGCTGCAAAGTCTGGCTCAATGGCGAGTTTCTCGGGGCGCACGAGGGGGCTTTCACCCCGTTTCAGTTTGAGGTGACAGACATTCTGCGGGAGGGGGACAATTTCATTGCCGTCAAGGTGAGCAATGTGCGGACGGAGGATTCCATTCCGGCGTTGTATTTCGACTGGTGGAACTATGGAGGGATTACAAGGGATGTGATGCTGGTATCCGTTCCAGAGGTGTATATAGAGGATTACCATGTCAAGTTGGACGGCAGTCATGTCAGGGTGGAGGTCGCCCTGTCCTCGGAGGTGATGCAAAGGGTGAATCTGGAGATTGCGCAATTGGGTATACGGCAGACTGCGATGACAGGCGAAGACGGGCGCGTGGTGTTTACGGCCAAGCCGCACGGGCTTGAGAGGTGGTCACCTCAGGCCCCCCGGCTCTATCCCATGAGGCTATCATCCGGGGCGGACAGCATCTGCGAGGATGTGGGATTCCGGACAGTGGGCGTTGAAGGGACACGGATTCTCGTCAACGGCGTGCCGACATTTATGCGCAGCGTGTCATTCCACGAGGAGATTCCTCAAAGGATGGGAAGAGCCTGTACGCAGGAGGATGCAGAGTATCTGCTGGGCGCGGCCAAGGCTCTCGGCATCAATATGGTCAGGCTTGCCCACTACCCGCAGAATGAGCATATTGTCCGTCTTGCAGACAAGATGGGCATCATCCTCTGGGAGGAAATTCCTCTATGGCAAGGGATTGATTTTGACAATCCGCTCACTCGCGCAAAGGCTGTCGCCATGTACAAGGAAATGCTTTTGAGAGACCGCAACCGTTGTTCGGTGTGCTTCTGGGGACTTGCAAATGAGACGCGCCCTTCTCCCGAAAGGGACGGATTCTTGACGGAAGTGCTGGCCGCAGCCAAATCCACGGATGACACCCGGCTGTTTGCGATAGCTGACGACTTGGCGAGGTATAATTCCGATACCGGATGTTTCGAAATGAACGACCCTTTCGCCCGCGCTGTGGATGTGGTGGCGGTGAATATCTACCTTGGCTGGTATGCGAAATGGCCTTCCGCCCCAGCAGAATGCAAATGGAATGTGTACCCGGACAAGCCTCTGATTATCTCCGAATTTGGCGGAGAGGCCCTGTTCGGGGTGCGCGGGGATGCGGACGTGGCTTCATCGTGGAGTGAGGACTATCAGGCTGCGCTATACAGGGACAATATCGCCATGTTTGACGGCATAAGCAATCTGGCGGGGGTGTCCCCTTGGGCGCTGTTTGATTTTCGGTCGCCGACTAGGCTGCATCCGATGCAAGGAGGCTGGAACAGGAAAGGCCTGCTGTCTGACCGTGGAGAGCGCAAGAGGGCATGGTTTGTGATGCATGATTATTTTGAGAAAATCTCCCGGATGTATGAGAACTGATGTAACGGCACTGTTGCTGGCCGGACTGATGGCATTGCCGTCCTGCGAGCGAAATAAGCGGGAGACGCCTGAATATCTGCCGCCAGACCGCAATTTTGTCCGGGTGGAGGCCAAGAACAAGGTCTCTGAAGACCCCTCTCAAGAGTACTGGAGGTGGTGTGACGCTCTTGTTGTGGACAGCTTGGGACGCATACCGGCAGGCCCGGAGAGACTTAACCGCTACGGGAGTCTCGCGGACGGGCCGCTGTTTGCCGCGACCGGATATTTCCGTACAGACAAATACAAGGGCCGCTGGATAATGGTTGACCCTGACGGGCGAATGCATATAGACGCAAGCGTTAACACGGTATCTCCTGGAAAGGGTTTAGAGCAGCGTTCGGCTTTTGCCGCCAAATACGGAAGTGTCACGGCGTGGGCTGATGCCGTGTGCCCGGAGCTGATGTCGTATGGCTTCAATGGTGCCGGGGCATGGTCGGATGATGAGGCCATACGCGCATACAACTCGTCTTCGGCGGACAGGCAGATGACATATACGCCTTTGCTGGATGTGATGTCTGGCTTTGCGCAAGAAAAAGGGTATTCCACATCGTCCAGCGACTATCCTGACAGGGTGATTTATGTTTTCGACCCTGATTTCAGGGAGTGGTGCTGTGACGAGATTCCCAAGCTTGTCGCTCCGTACGTCGGAGACCCCAATGTGGTCGGATATTACTCGGACAACGAAATCCCCCTGTTGGGTTACAGTCTGGACAGGTATCTGGCTCTGGACGAAGATGACTTGGGGCATATCGCGGCTGTGCGATGGATGGAGGGGAAGGGCTATGGCTCGGTGGATTATACTGTCCGCAACGAGTTCCTCGAATATGTCTCGGAAGCGTATTTCAGCATAGTTGACAGCGTCCTGACAGCCAATGACCCCAACCACATGTATTTGGGAGTGAGGCTTTCCGGCACGGCGCGAAATTATAGCGGCGTGTACGCTGCGGCGGCACGGCACTGTGATGTCGTATCTATGAATTATTACGGGGCATGGTGCGTGTCGGATGCCGAGATTTCCAATTGGGAGACATGGGCTGATGTGCCGTTCATGATTACGGAGTTCTACACAAAGGGCGAGGATTCGGGCCTGCCCAACAACTCAGGCGACGGCTGGCTGGTGCATACGCAGCGGGACAGGGGATATCACTATGAGAATTTTGTGATAAAGCTGCTGCGCACAAATGCCTGCGTTGGATGGAGCTGGTTCAAATATCAGGACAACGACCCTACGGCAGCCAGCACAGGATCCAATGTGGATTCCAACAAAGGGGTAGTGAGCAACGGGTATGAGCCTTGGGCGGAGCTTGTGGAGAGCATGCGCAAGGTCAATGCCATCCGATACGGCATCATGTCACAGTCGTGGCAGGACTGATGCCGCTCTTCCGGCAATCGCCGGGACTGGTGACCCCCGACAGAGGGCGGTGCAGAGGGGGAGGCCGGTGCCAATCCGGCCGAATTGAGGGGATTGGCACCGATACCCCTCAACAGAAGCCGCTCCAGCCATGGCAGCCGAGGCCAACGAATGTCACGAATGAAGCAGACAGAAGCGCGAGGACGAGATTAAGCTTGCGTAGCAAGCTTTTTCTCGAGGCGGCTGCCGCTGGCCATCACACGAGATTGGCCATTCTGGCGGCGGGCTTTTCTCGAAGCTCTCATCGAGGGCGAGATTAAGCTTGCTGCGCCAGCTTTTTCTCGAGGCGGCTGCCGCTGGCCATCACATGAGATTAGCCCTCCTGGCGGCGGGCTTTTCTCGAAGCCCTCATCGAGGGCGAGATTAAGCTTGCTGCGCAAGCTTTTTCTCGATGTGTCCGAGAGCAATCAATGGCAGGATGAGCGTTGCACGCTCTTTTTGCGTCGGTGCGCCTCCGCTTTCGCGAGCAAGCTCGCGCCGCATCGGCGCACAGACGCAAAAATGCCGCACTCACGTGCGGCATCCTGCCATTGATTGCATAGCGCGGAGAGGACGAGATTCGAACTCGTGATACCGTTACCAGTATGCAGGTTTAGCAAACCTGTGGATTCAGCCACTCTCCCACCTCTCCATGGAAGTCTGGTCAAACCGGACGGACTGCAAAGATACAACTTTTTCCAGAAAATCCTATTTTGGACTCGCAACGGAAACAACGGAAAAACAGACCGTCCGAATTGTCCAGCACCGGCCGTTGAAGCGAGCGGATTTTGCTGAATCAATCCGGCAGCAAGTGTCAGACCTTGAAGATAATCTTGCAGATAAATACCTGCGCCCCTTCAGCGCGGCCCTCAACGATATAGCCCGCAGGTCTGGCGGGGAGGCTGTCGCTTTGTGCCCCTGCGCCGATGCCAACAGGAGCCGTGCCCCCGGGGAGGCTGTCGCCGCTTGGGGGCATGCGCCTTGCTTCGCCTGTTGCGATTTCGTTGCCGCCACCGTCCGCTGTACCGGCGTGGCCGCCCGCCGAGCCGGATCCGGTTGAGCCATTGCCGCCCTCCGTATCGGCAGCGGCCGGAATGCTGTATAGCGACACCGTCTCGCCTGGCAGCGCCTCGCGGTTGAAATTGATGTACACGTCACTGATCTCGCGCGAGCTGACCTCATCCAGAGGCAGGGCGTCCATGGCCCATGCGATGTATTTGGTGTTGTTTGCGTGCTGGTTGATGTCAATGTCCGAATAGGCCACCTTGTGCTCCCCGATGAGGGTCATATTTGCCCCCCTCGGCACGGCAATCTTGGGAGCCGGCTCCACGATGGCATTATCCATAGACTGCGGCGTGTCGGGCACTATGTCCCCGAGATCCTCTATCCGCGCCATGTGGCGGGTAGCCACTCTCATCAGTATCCATGAGCTGGTAGCCTCCACGAGCGCGTCCCCGTCCGGGCTGCTCATGCAGTAGTCCCTCACAAAGAACAGCCCTCTAACTCCCTTGTGCCACGTGCGCATGACGACATTATCTTCCCGATGCGGGGTGCGGACATAGCGGAAATGCATCCTTGCCAGTATCCACACCACGCCGTATGGGGAAATGGACTTGTCGTCAAAGCCCAGCCCGAGAGCCCCGATCATGGCCATCTGCTCCGCATACTGCATGAACGACGACGGCCTCAGGGCGAGGTTGCGATCCGTCATGTAGGACGGGATGCTGAGGGGCATCGAATATTTCTCCGGCGTCATAGTTCAGCTTCCAAATATCATAGTCTGGCCTCGGCATTATCGCCTGACCTTCATCTTCATTCGTTGGCCTCCGGCATTATCGCGCCGCCTCAAATGTCAAATGCTTGGACTTCAATTTCATTCGCCCGGCCGCTAATCGCCCGTTCTATTGCTTGGCGATGGAGTCGCGCATCTCGGTGTCCGCCTGGATGTTCTTCATGCGGTAGTAGTCCATGATGCCGAGATTGCCGCTGCGCAGTGCGTCCGCCATGGCCAGAGGCACTTGCGCCTCCGCCTCAATGACCTGCGCCCGCGCCTCCTGCGCCTTGGCCTTCATCTCCTGCTCCAGCGCGACCGCCATTGCGCGGCGCTCCTCGGCCTTGGCCTGGGCGATGTTCTTGTCGGCATTAGCCTGGTCCATCTGGAGTTCTGCGCCGATGTTCTTGCCGATGTCTATGTCAGCGATGTCGATGGACAGGATTTCAAACGCCGTCCCGGCATCGAGGCCTTTGCGGAGGACTACTTTGGAAATGGACTCCGGCATCTCCAGCACCTGTGCGTGATTGTCCGCGCTGCCGATGCTGGACACGATGCCCTCCCCCACACGGGCGAGCACGGTCTCCTCTCCCGCGCCTCCGACGAGCTGGTTGATATTGGCCCGCACGGTGACACGCGCCTTGCATATCAGCTGGATGCCGTTCTTGGCGACAGCCGTCACGGGAGGGGTGTCGATGACTTTGGGGTTGACGGACATCTGCACCGCTTCAAACACGTTCCTCCCGGCGAGGTCGATGCCGGCTGCCGTCTTGAAGTCCAGCGGGATGTTGGCCTTGTCGGCAGAAATCAGGGCGTTGATGACATTCGGGACATTGCCCTTGGCCAGGTAGTGCGCCTCCAGCTCATTCGCCTTGAGTTTGAGCCCGGCCTTGGTGCCGGTGATCATCGCGAACACGATGGTGCGCGGGTTGACCCCCCTCCAGCGCATCAGCAGCAGCTGTATCAGCGAGATATGCACCCCTGACAACAATGCCTGGAACCATAGCGCGACAGGGAAGAACCACAGGATGATGATGAGTGCGACCACTATGATCGCAGCGAGCAGAATGCCGTCCATAATCTTAATGAGTATCTGTTTCTATAGGTTTGACATAAATCCTCTTGTCCTGTATGCGGCAGATGGCCACAGGGGTGTCCGGGTCGAGCATCGCATTGTCATCCGAATGTACCTCGCAGGCGGTCTTGCCAAATCTCGCCGTCCCCATAGGGGCGAGCCGCGTCACAGTCGTCCCTTCCATACCCACTTGCAGGTGGTCGCCCTCCTGGTTGACCTTGGAGTCTATGACAGTGCCAAGTTCGAGCTTCTTCCATGTCCGCGAACGGAGCATCCACACGACCTCCACGATGAGGACCACTACGATGACAGCGAGCACGGTGAGCCCGGCGCCTTGCCCCATCGTTGTCCATGCGTACCAGCATGAGCCTCCGAATGAACACAGGGCGAGCACACCGGCTATGCCTACGCCTGGGGTGAGCAGCATCTCTATCAGCAGCAAGAGTATGCCGAGCAGGATGAGTGAGATAATGATGACCATAACACTATTCTGTCAATATGCGTCCAGCCTCGACTATCGTCACGTCGCCGGCCTCTGTGGCGGTGAGCAGCGTGAGCAGCGATTCGGCAGTGCTTTTGTCGTCAAAGGGGCCCACCTCATAGACGGGCACAGTGCCGTCGTAGGTGCGCACTATATCCTTGTTGGTCTGCTGCTTGATTGCGGATACCGCAATCTCCGGCAGAGTCTCCCCGTTGGAGGGCGTGATGCGTATCTTGTACAGGGTCCTCATCTTGGCCTCCAGCGAGCGGGCCTCCTGTATGGTGACGGGCTTGCCGTCCCGGTACGCCTTGATGATGGCCTTGCGGAATCCCGCCCGCTTGACGCTGTTGAGATGCTGCAGGGCGTCGTTGTACGAGGGGAAGAGTCCCGCGCTGTAGACATGCTTGCCCCCCTCTGTCCGCTCAAACACCGGGCTCAGCCCTTTGATGTCCTCCACTGTCGCCTGTCTCTGGATGGCGAACAGCTGTATCTGGTACACCAGGCCTCCGGGCAGGGTGTTGTCTTCCGCAAACTGCCCTGTCGGGAGTATCTTGAACGTGTAGTCAAATCTCGGTTTGGGCTTGTCCACGATGATGTCCAGCGGCGGAGCCATCTCGCTTTTGACAAAGATATAATTGGCCGCGCCGCTGACGGCCTCCTTGTCGGCGTCCCCGCGCAGCGTGTCAGGGTCTATGACTATGCCTTTCATCAGGAACTCCAGCTCCACCTTTTGCAGTTCGGCGGAGGCAGCTTTGATTTGCTGCTGCAGGACGGGCAGCGACAGCTCTTTCTGGAGGATCTGCTGCGACAACTCATCCTTGTCCTGTGTACCGGAGGAGTTGTAACGTGCCCGCATGTCGGACAGGAGAGCGTCTGTCGCGTTGAGGGAGTCCCTAAGGGCTCTCAAAGCCGTCATCTTCTCGATATACAGGGCCGTGTTGTCATCCTCCTTGATGGCCTGGCTCACGCTGGAGATGTTGCTGCCCGACTTGGAAGCCTCTTCTTGAGGCTTGAGCGCGGCGAGCTGCCTGAGCTCCGCCGGGTCTGACACCTGCACCCTTACAGGGAGGCTCTCATACTCCAGAACATACACCACCACACTGTCGGCGGAGCATTCCCGGTTGGAAGCGAACAGCGAATATTTGCCGTCCGGGCTGTCCGCGTACAGGAAGTCGTCGTAGGGCGACGAGTAGGGGAATCCCATATTGACCGGCACGTCCCAGTCGCGCATCGTCTCGTTCCACTTGGATGAATAGAGGTCGTACCCTCCGACGCCATAGAGACCCTTGGAAGCGAAATAGAGCGTTTTGCCGTCCAGGCTCAGCATCGGGTATATCTCGTCCGACGAGGAAGTCATGTGCTCATTGATAAGCTGCGGCACGCTCCAGGTGGAGTCTTGCAGATATGACCTGTAGATGTTGCGTATGCCGCCGGCGTCCGCTGCCGAATAGTAGACTTCCTTCGCCCCCTCGGGCACGTATGTGGCGCGGACTGCTCCGCTTGCCTCCAGCGTGTCAAGCGGGTTGGGCATCTGTCTCCAGCCTGACGGCACGGGGTAGAAGAGGAAGAAGTCCTCCAGCGCGAACCGGTGGCTGGCAACCACCGTCGGGCGGCTGCAGAAGCCTGTCATGCTGATGCCGTTCTGTGCCATTACGAGGCTGTCCTCCAGGTCTGTCCTCCGCGTGCTGTCCGCCACCTCCATCTCCGCGTCCAGCATCTGGGCAGCCTCCTCGAACCGGTACTCCCGGATAAGGTCTCCGGCGGTAATGCCGTTCTCCTGCGCGGCCATCGGCACGGCAAATGCCAATGCCGCCACGCAAAACAGGATATGTGCAAGACGAAGCCTCATCCGTATGGTCTCCAAGCACGCGAAAATAATAAAAAACTCCGAGAAAGCAGAGACCGTACAGGCCGCCTCGTCAAAAGTACAGCGCCACTCCAGCTGCGGCCGCGAGCCTGTCCCTGCTGCCTGCCGTAATGTATGCTGCACAAGCGTACAGCGAAATGGCCATGCCGCTGCGGACCGGACGCTCCCAGGCCGCTTTGACGTCCGCCCCTGTCCAGTCCGAGGACATTATCTCAATATCGTGCCCGTAGAGGTCCTCCACGACCGGTGACCCGGCCCTGACGCCGGAGTAGGAGTAGTCGCCGTCAAGATTGAAATTGTGCCTGACCCCCATATGCAGGAGGACGGACGAACGCGCCAGCGCGAGCTTGCGGACCCCCTCTACAGAGGCGAGCGCGTTCCACCACGACAGGGAGGACTTTGGGAGGTGGTAAGAGTCATCCTCGCCGCTGATCCTCACCGACCCGGCCACGTCCCAGTTGTAAGAGTTCCCGTCAGGCTTGCGCAGTGTGTAGGACAATGTCCCTTCATAACGGGCGAATGAGCACTGCCGGATCTTGGAGCGGGTCACGTAGCCGTTGGCCTCCGTGTCCCAGACCGTGGTGTGTTCCGTCCCGGAAGTCCGGCGTCCTGACAAGTCCAGAGCGGCAATGCTGACAAGGGCTCCCCGTGAGACCGCGCCGACGGAGAGTGAGAAGTCGTTGACGGATGTCGTCCCGTGGCTTCTCGGCTGTGTGGCGTTCTCCTTGATGGTGGTGCTGTGCCGCTCCCACTGCAAGTCCGCCAGCAGCTCCGTCCTCCCGATGGCGGCTCCGTACTGGACGCCAGCGCCGTATGACTTGCTGCGGAAATACATTGTGGACAGGCTGCTGGCTCCGACGTAGTCCTCGACATAGTTGCCAAGTCCCCTCAGCAGGAACACCCTCTGGATGACCTGGGAGTTGCTCAGGGACGGGGTGCTGCGCTCAAATGTGCGGGACCAGCTGGCATTCACCCCGAAACGCCCTATGCCTGTGGCCACAACGGCGGACGGGACGACCTTGGCCGTGTAATGGTATGACTCGGCACGGGGGTCTTGCTGCTTGGCGGCAATCTTGTCGGCATACCTGACAGCCATACCAGCCCACAGGCGGTCACCGACCACCGGCATCCCCGCCTTGACCCCCATTGTGTAGGACTGGCGTTTCCAGGTGCTGGCTGTAGTGTCTGTAGCCGTATAGAGGAAACGTTCATCGTAAGGGTCATAGAGCAGGGTGTTGAATGCCGATCCCCTGTCGGATGTGTTGGAATAGGCGAACTCCCCGTCCAGAGACACTTTGCCTACCCTTTTGGCCCCCTCCGTGCTGAAGTCCGCCCCGCTGATGTGCTGCCCTGTCTGCGCCCTGCGGAAATCTCCGCCGCTGTACCGCCCGCTGATGTCGAGGGTGTTGAAGTCGTCCACAGGATTGGACGACAGGGCGGCGGCGTTGGGCGTGGCCAGCCACAGATGCTCGGATGTGAGCCGCGACAGCGCGGCCTCGCCGGGATACGGCTGTCCCTGCGCCGCCGCCACAGCGGGCAGCAGCGCAAAGGCGGCCAATATGACAGAGGGCAGATTCTTCACTTCGTTCAGAATGACAGAGACGCAAAGCTCTATTGGGCGGTGGTCCAGGTGCTCCAGGACGGCCTCTTTGCGCCATAGCGGCGAATCTCGGGAGTGTCGTTGATGTCGAAATCCTCCGTGGTGTTGTTGGTGTCCTGATAGACATTGTAGCCGAGCGAGTTGGTCCCGGAAATCTTCCTGACTATGCTCTGGTTGCTCCCGGTCGAGCCGCACACGACATAGCCGGCATCAATCTCGGTCTCCAGCCTCTTGGCGCTCGTGGCGTTGCGCAGGGTCTCCACAGCGTCGAGGATGTCTGTCTTGCGGACTTCCTGCCCGTAATTGTTGGCATAGTTGTCAGCCTCCAGATACGCTCCGTCCGCCCTGAGCCCGTCAGTTGGGTAGAACAGCACCCAAGCCCCCTGGATAAACATCCCGAGCTGGTTGCCAAGGCTGGTCTCCTTGATTGTGCAGGCCAGGTTCATGTTGATGGCATTGGCATCCACCTGACCGCCTTTTTCAATGTATTTCTGGCAAATGGTCTCAAACTCCGCAGTCGAGAGATCCACTGTCTGGGCTATCGCCGAATGGTCGATTGCGGAAGCTGCTATGATAAAGGACTCTCCCGGCTCAAGCGGGTAGTCGGTGCCTTTGCCGGGTATCTGCCAGACAAACGTGCCGATAAAGATGTAGTCCGCCACATTGCCGGTGGCGAGCTTGGAGGCGCTGCCGTCAAACTGGTAGGTCGTGTGCGAGAGCGCGTCGCCCAGGCAGATGCCGTCGAGATAGACGGTCTCCTCGGAGTTGTTGTACACCTCGAGGAACGTGTCCTTGAGATAGCTCTTGTTCTCGTAGGTCTTGCTTGCGTTGTAGTGGATTTCCTTAAACACGAGCGCCGAAGCTTTGGTGGCGGAGACCACTATGCTCCCCAGATCCGTCAGGTCAGAGGTCAGGTCCGCATTATCCAGAGTCCCGATGTAGTTGTAGGTCATGCCGCCCTGGGTCGCGGAGGCTGAAGCGACGATGTTGTAGATGCCCGGGACGACCTGCACCAGCTCCGTCAGGGACAGGCTGTTGCCAACGGTTTCGGCCTCGTAGGCGATGCCGGTGCCGACATTGGCGAATGAGACCTTGTACGACTCCGGCGAGGGAGCTCCGCCGAGATTGCTCTCGTCGATGGTCAGAGTGCCTGTGACGTATTTGACGTCATCGTCCTTGCAGGAGGGCAGGACCGCCACGGCCGCTGCTGCGAATGCTGTAACCAGCAGATGTTGAAATTTTTTCATGGTGTTTTGAAACAAAAGTGTTTATCTATACTGTTGCGAAAACAAAGAAGTTACAATTTGAGTTTGAGCTCGAATCCAAAATACATCGGATTGTTGAGCTCGGTATATGCGCCCTTGGTGATTTCCGACGGGTCCAAAGGGCGGGAGTTGAAGAGGTTGTTGACGTAGAACGATGCCGTCAGGAAGTCACCGATTTCCTTGGACACGTTGAGGTTGAACACGACAGTGCTCTTGGTCTTGCTGACGATGAACCGCGATTCGGACCTCTGTCCTGTCATGTAGGCGTAGGCGGTGTCCGCCGCCATTTCGTCGGTAAATGTGTACACCTTGCCGTCATCGTTGGAGATGTATAGCTGGGGATGCTCGTCATTGTGATACCGGGACCAGCTGCGAGTGTAGAGGTTGAGCTGTGTGGACAGAGTCACCACGAAGCCGATGGAGGGGAGGTTGTGGGTAGTCCTCAGGGTAGTCACGGATTTCTCATAATGATATTTGCGCACTTTCGGCTCATAGACGGCCACATGGCTGTCGATGGTGCTGCCTTTGTTCATGTTGAGCTCAAAAGTGTACCCGTCCGATGTCGTCATAGTGTGCATCCACGCCCCGTTGAGGAAAAATGACGTCCTGATGGCGTCAAACCGCCCGAGGTTGACCTCGTATTCCACGCCCCTGTTGTGCTGCCAAACAGTGTTGAGAGGGGTGTAGTACGAGAAGAAGCGGTGCGTGTCATATTCGGGCTTGAAGAGGGGATTGCCATCCGCGTCATGCCCGTCCGGCGTCCAGGTCTTGTACTCCACCCACCGGAATGTCGAGAAGTCTCTCCCGTAGGTGTAGCCGTTCTTCATCAGCTCGTCGTAGAATGTGACACCGATGGAATAGCGTCCAGCTATCGTTATGTCAGCCCCCAGCTCAAACTTGCGGTTGCGGGCCATCTCCAAGTCCGGGTTGCCCGTGTCAAAAGAGTACGTGGTAGCCATTACCACCCTGTCCTTGGGGTCTGTCGCCCCGCTGCGGTTGATGTTGAGCTGGTCGTACCAGGACGTGTTGGGATGGAGGTAGCCGACGGTCGGAGCCTTGGCGGTGATCCCGTACCCGCCCCTGAGCGCCAGCACATGCGGAATCAGCTCATATGAGGCGTTGAGCCTTGGGCTGAGGGCGGACAGGCTGCTCACGACATCGAGCCGCACCCCTCCGGTAAGGCTGAACGCCCTGTCCAGCACAGACGTCTTGAACGAGCTCTCGGCAAACGCCCCTGTCTGGTTGACAAACGGAATGTCATACAACGGCCTCTCCCTGTATCCAGCCCCGGAGGTCGTAGACTGCGGCGGGCGGCCTTCCTCAAACACCAGCCCCCTGCCGAGGTTGCCGTCGGACTTGAAATCCGCCCCCACGAGAATCTTCTCGCTGGTCTCTCCCCAGCTCTTGAACAGAGTGGCTGACAACTGGGCGTAGGTGTTGACCTCGCCGCTGTAGAAGTCATAATGGCAGAAATAGGTGTAGGGCGTTATCATGGCGTAGTCGCTCTGCCCGTCGAGGAAATGCGTCAGCTCCGTGCCGTCCGAGCCGAAGATATGCTGCCCCCTCTCGCCGGCGACAGTCGTGCCGCTTGTCATGTTGGTGGTGTAGAGGGATATGGCGTTGATGTAGTCCTGCTCACGGAACGACTCCTTGTACGTGTAACTGTTGGACACGCTGTAGCGCAGGGTCTTGAGCCAGCCCCGGCTGATGTTCCACGTGCCGTTGGACGCGAGCCTCCATCCTATGTTCGTCCCTCCCGAGGCGAGCGAGATGCTGGCGTCGTCCTTGTTGCGGTTGCGGGTGTCCTTGCCCAGGTTGAGAGTGAGAGAAGTGTTGGTGCCTAGCCGTCCTGTCCGCTTGGACCACAGCGCCTTGCAATTGAGCCTCTGGTAATAGGCGTAGGCCTCCGTAGTCTTGGCCGTTGACCAGGCGTAGTCCGTGCTGATGTTGAGGTCACCGGCCCGTTCGCTCATCTTGAATCCCTTGGAGGCGGATACCTGATAGATTTTTGGGTCGGTCTTGAGCCTGACTGTCAGAGGCTCGGCTCCGGCCTTGGAGTTGACAATCACCGCCCCGGATGTGAGGTCTCCGTACTGTACGGAGGGGATGCCCCGGATGACCTCGACGGACTCAATATTGTCCGTAGAGATTTGCCGGACATCTATGCCCTGCCCGGTCACCGCGCCGCCCGCCGAGGTCGAAGTCCCGGCAAGGGGAGTGGCGATGCCCGAGACGGCGGTGGAGATGCCCTCCATATTGGCGTTGTTGGAGAGCGGGGAGCCGTCCACGATGACAGCGGTGCCAAGGCTGTTCATGTCCGTCACGCTCGCTGTGCGCAGGCTCAACGACTGCGCTGAGCTCAAGTTGGGATTGGAGAATGACACTCCCGGGAGCAGCTGCATGATGTCGCTCAGCGAGCTGGTCTGGCTGTGGTCAATGGCCTGGCGCGAGATGGTGGACGCGGTGGACTCGCCCGCTTTGGAGGCCTCTGCCACCACTTGCACCTCCGTCAGCCGGAACGTGCTCTCCAGCATGCAGAAGTCGGCTATCGCGTTCCCCCTGATGACCATCACCGTGTCGATGGTCTTGTAGCCGAGAGCCTCCACTCGCACTTCGTACCTCCCGGGGTCTATCCTGTCTATGACGTAATCCCCCTTGCTGTCGGTGGACGCATAGACTCCGGCAGTCTTGAGATTGACGACCGCGTAGTCAACGGGAGTCTTCACATCCCCCTCAATGGCATAGACATTCCCGCGCAGGCTGGATGTCTGCGCGGGAAGCCCCATGTAGAGACTCGGCATTGCCGCCAGCGCGGCTGCGGCAGCTATGACCCTACAGATTGGCATTGTCCTCCAGTCGCCTTACAGTCCTGTGCAACTCGTCCGCCACCGTCTCATCCGAGGGGCGCATCTCCAGACAGCGGTCATAGATGTATTGCCGCTTGCAGGACAGGGTGTACCAGCCGAGAGCCTCCGCCGCGACCGAACGCAGGTAAGGGTCGGCGCTCTCGTCCCCGACAAGGGCGAGCATAGGCTCTACGGCGTAGGGGTTGCATGCGTTTCTCTGTGCGCTGACCACAAATCTGCGGCTCTTGACGCTCCCGCTGTTGTCCGTTATTGTGGCAAAGTCTTCCATGTTCTCCTCCCATGTGCCCTTGAGGCGGGAGAGTATGGTATCGTAGTCTTCTGCGGAGGGCCAATGCTCCCCCTTGTGGCTGTCCAGGGCCCGCTTGGCCTCATCGTAGGGATAGAGCCGGAGAGCCCCGGCGAGATGAAACCTGACCCTTGAAGTCTCGTAAGGATCCATGTAACGCGCGGCAATCACATCCAGCAGCTCCGGGGCACCGCAGACCTCGGCGTATTTGGATGCCATGCGGCGGACAAGCTCGTAAGGGTCGCAGAGGCCTGTCTCTATCGCCCCGGCCACAGTGTCTATGTCCGGACTGTGCCGGATGATGTACATCAGGGCTTCCATCCTGACATTCATCCTGCTGTCAGTGCGCAGGATGTCCATGACCTTGGGAATGGAATACCGGCCCTCGTGTATCTTGAGGCCCTCGACATCGGGAATATCCCCCTTGCCCTTGGAGCACGCGAACGCGAATGTCGGGTCTCCGAACATGTGCGACTCCAGCGTCATAGTCCTCTTGGCCCAGTCCCCGACGCATTCTCCTCTGGACAGCAGGCCGGCAAGCTCGTTCTTCCAGTGGTCCTGGATGATGTTGACCGAGTTGGCGAGGACAACGGCCGTGCCGCTGCCGTGGGCGAACGCGTATCGTGCCGCTATGTAGTCATCGTGCTGGAACGCCCCATTGAAGCATGCGTCCAGGATCAGCAGCCTGACTCCCGGCTTGTAGCCGTCAAGATCCTCCAAGCTGATGTCGGTGGCGGCGCTTAAGAGGGAGTCCCTCATGCTGACCTTGGGGTCGTCCCATCCGTCCAGCCACGAGGACGGGATGCCGTACTGCTCCATCAGGGAAGCGGCTGTCTTGTCCTTGTCCCTGGATGAGCGCATCTTGCCCCGGAAAGCTTTCTTGGCGTATTCGATGTGCTGGCTGGTTATGAAAGTGTACGGCTCCTTGCTGAGGTATTGCTCGCCGACCGCGCCGTGGGTGTGCAGGTGCGCGTAGTCCAGCTCCGGGTCGGCGAGTATGTCCAGCAGCCGGGGGCGGACGTATTTGTCTTCGTCATAGTTGAGGTAGCTGACGCTCTCGGAGGGGGAGTCCAGCGCGAACTGCTCGTACATGGCCCTGTCCTCGTCGATGCGGGCGTTGAAGGACTCGGAGCTGTTGCCGTGCCCTCCGAAATGGAATGCCCTGTCCAAGACCTCCTTGTCCCTGCCCTTGGACGCGGCTGCCCTGACAAGATATTCGCCGATGAGGTCGGTGAAACTGTGCTCCGGGTCAGTCTTCGAGGGCTTGATCCTGGAGCTGTAGATGGAGCAGCTGACCCTCTGCCTGCCCTCTGGAGAGAGGTCGTACCAGTACAGGGGGCCGTCGCTCCGGAGGAATGTGAACTCCAGCCCGAAATCGTCGTAGTACCGGTCTGACGGGATGGAGGAGCTCTCCCATCGTTGCCTTGGATCCATCTTGAATGCCGTTGCCAGATGATGCGCCCTGCGTATCATGGGGACGGGAATGTCGCCGATGAGGACAGCCCCCTCGAGGGACTGCCGCAGGTACAGCTCATGCAGTGATTCTCGTATCGTTTCGGGCCGGACGCTGTCGGAGACCACCATCAGGATGGTGCGCTTGCCGTCGTGCCGCTCCACCGCGTCGCGCCACTGCCCGACCGCCCCTTTTGTGAGGGCGTATGTGGAGCTGTCCACCACGACAGCTACGGAAGTCTTGCGGGCATTGGCTGGAGTCATTGCGGACATCAGCATCAGAGCGAAAGCGATGCGCACGGCAGGGGATATTCGGGTCGTTCTCATTATATTGTAGTGTCGTAATTTGCCCGGGCAATACATTTGTCCAGCTAACCAATCCGCAAAGTTATCTTTTTGGACATAATAATCCCAATCCCTATTTGTTGTGTATTTCACGGCGGAGTAATTAAATCTTGCGGCATTTCTTGCGCCCTCATGTTTCTTTGTAAGCAAAAAAATAGTAATTTTGCACCCTATTTGGCGTAATGCCCAAAGGTTTAGAACAAAATATCAAAAACAATAACGACTATGCAAAGTAAAGGCGCTATCAAGCTCGTGGCGATTTTGCTCGTGATAGCCTGTCTGTGGCAGCTCTCGTTCACCTTGGTGACGAGCATCCAGGACAGGAAAGCGGCAAAGTATGCCAAGGCGGCCGTGGAACAGATGCAGGAGTCGGCGGAGTTTGCCGCCGTCCCCGATGTGGACAAGGCATATTTCCTGGACTCCCTTGCCGAGAGCAAGTCCAAGTGGTACACCGACTCCATCTCCAACGAGAAAGTCTATTTCGGCTACACCTACCAGTCTGTCAAGGAGAAAGAGATCAACCTCGGCTTGGACCTCAAGGGCGGTATGAACGTCATGCTGCAGGTGCAGCTTGAGGATCTGGTCAAGGCTCTTGCCGACAACAACCCGTCCCCCGAGTTTGCCCAGGCTCTCCAGCTCGCCAAGGAGCGCAGCGTCAATTCCCAGTCTGATTTCATCACCCTCTTCGGAGAGGCGTGGAAAGAGGTCGGCGGAGGCACGAGGCTCGCCCAGATATTCGGCACATTCGACATGCGTGACCGCATCAAGCCCGAGTCCTCGGACGATGAGGTGCTGTCCGTCATCAAGTCGGAGGCCGAGAGCGCGGTCGCCAATTCTTACAACGTGCTCCGCAGCCGTATAGACCGTTTCGGCGTGACCCAGCCCTCCATCCAGAGGATAGGCAACACCGGGCGCATCCTCATCGAGCTCCCCGGGGTCAAGGAACCCGAGCGTGTGCGCAACCTCCTGCAAGGCACAGCCTCCCTGGAGTTCTGGACCACGTACACATTTGAGGAGATATATCCTTATCTGGCAGAGGCCAACAGCCGTCTCGCGCAGATACTGGAGGAGTCAGGCGACACGTCCGCGGACGAGGCCCCGGCGGCATCCGCAGCGGCAACGGATACCTTGAGCTCCGTTGTGACCGAGGAGCTGGCGGCGCAGCAGAACGCTGACGCCGACGCGGAGGCCTACCGCAAGGCCAACCCCCTGTTTGCCGTGCTCCAGCCCAGCCAGATGAACGGCAATGCCTGCATCGGATTTGCCAGCTCCATAGATATGGACAAGGTGGACGAGTACCTCTCCATGCCGGAGATTGCCAGCATATTCCCCGCCGAGTTCCGTCCTATGTGGTCGGTCAAGCCCAGCACCTACATCAAGGGCGGTAATGTCTATGAGCTGGTCGCCATCAAGGCTTCGAACCGCGACGGCAAGGCCCCTCTGGACGGCGGCGCGGTGACTGACGCGCGTGTCTCCTACAACAACACCCGTGGCGGGGAGCCTACGGTCTCCATGTCTATGAACGCCGAGGGATCCAACATCTGGGCCCGCCTGACCAAGGAGAATATCGGTCGCCAGATAGCCATCGTGCTGGACGGCACCGTTTACTCATATCCTACCGTCAATACGGAGATTACCGGTGGCAACTCCGAGATTTCCGGCAACTTTGACGTGGAGGAGGCGACAGACCTCGTCAACGTCCTCAAGTCCGGCAAGCTGCCCGCCCCTGCGACCATCGTCCAGGAGCAGGTCGTCGGCCCCAGCCTCGGCGCGGAGTCCATCCATGCCGGTATAGTCTCGTTTGTCATCGCGTTCATCCTCGTGCTCCTGTACATGATATTCTTCTATCAGGGCGCGGGTGTCGCGGCTGATGTGGCGCTGCTTGTCAACGTGCTGCTCCTGTTCGGCACCCTTGCTGCGTTCGGGGCTGTGCTCACGCTGCCCGGCATCGCGGGTCTCGTCCTGACGCTGGGTATGGCTGTGGACGCCAACGTCATCATCTACGAGCGCATCAAGGAGGAGCTTGCCGCAGGCAAGGGCATGAGCAAGGCCATACATGACGGCTACAACAACGCCTACTCCGCCATCATCGACGGCCAGGTGACCACGCTGCTCACCGGCCTGGTGCTGTTCTTCTTCGGGTCTGGCCCCGTCAAAGGCTTTGCCACGACCCTCATCATCGGTATCATCACCTCCATACTCACGTCCATATTCATCACACGTCTCATCTTCGATGACCGTGTGAGCAGGGGCAAGGGCATCGCGTTCGACAACAAGCTCACACGCGAGTTTCTCAAGCACACGCATGTGGACTTCCTCGGCGCGCGCAAGTGGTCATACACCATCTCTGGGGCTCTTATCGTCATCGCTTTGGTGAGCATGTTCACCAAGGGATTCACCTACGGCGTTGACTTCACGGGAGGCCGTACCTATATCGTGAGGTTTGACCAGCCCGTGTCGGTGGAGGCGGTACGCGCGGCGACGCTGGACGCGTTCAACACTGCGGCCGAGGCTGACCCTGCGGTGGCTAATTCCTCGGTTGAGGTCAAGCAGTACGGCGGCGGCAGCCAGATGAAGATAACCACCTCCTACAAGTATCAGGACGAGTCCACCTCCGTGGATTCAGAGATAGAGGAGATGCTGTATGGGGCTCTCAAGGGATTCTTCAAGGATGACCTCACTCTCGGAGAGTTCACTTCGACGCTCGAAAACCCCAACGGAATCATCTCCAGCGACAAGGTGGGAGCCTCCATCGCCAACGACATCAAGCGTTCCGCTGTCATCTCCGTCATCCTGGCGCTGTTCATCATCTTCGCGTATATCGCAGTCAGGTTCAAGAGGTGGACATGGGGTCTCGGCGGCGTAGTGTCACTGGCGCACACGACCATCATCGTGATCGGGTTCTTCTCGCTGTTCTCCGGGATACTGCCGTTCAACCTCGATGTTGACCAGACATTTATCGCGGCTATCCTGACGATCATCGGATATGCCATCAACGACAATGTGGTCATATTTGACCGTATCCGTGAGAATCTCCGCCTGCATCCGAACGCCGAGTTCAAGGATACGGTCAACAACTCGCTCAACGCCACCCTGACGCGTACAGTCAACACGTCCGCGTCCACTCTCCTCCCTATGATTGCCATCGCCATCTGGGGCGGCGACTCCATCAGGGGTCTGTCTGTGGCGTTGATAATTGGTATCGTGTTCGGAACATACGCATCCATCATGATAGGTACGCCTGTCATGTATGACGTCACCCGCAAGACCGGCGGCAAGACCGCCGCAAAGGCTGTGGCCGGCAAGGGCGGCAGGAAATAATAAGACAACCAGTCTCTTCGGCGGCCCGGGGCAGGGCCGCCGCTGTCCGGACCGGTCTGCAACACCTCTGTTGGGGTTACGCGCATGGGGGATTCGTCCCCCGCGTGTGGAGGGTTGCAGACCGGTCTTTTTTTGTTAATTTTGTGTATTATGTCATTTGTACATCTGCACGTCCATACCCAATATTCTATCCTCGACGGATTCTCCTCTATACCAAAGCTTTTCGACAGGGTTGAGGAGTTGGGGATGGATGCCGTGGCCATCACCGACCACGGCAACATGTATGGGGTCAAGGAGTTTCTCAAGTGCGCCGAGAAGCACCCCTCCGTCAAGCCCATCGTCGGTTGCGAGGTGTATGTGACGCGGCACTATGACCATACCCTCAAGGACGCGGATCACAAAAAATATTACCACCTCATCCTGCTTGCCAAGAACTACACCGGCTACCTCAATCTCGTCAAGATATGTTCCGAGGGGCATGTAGAGGGGTTCTATTACAAGCCGAGAGTGTCCCACGAGGTGCTGGAGCGTTGGCACGAGGGGCTGATATGCTGCTCGGCCTGCATGGTGGGCGAGGTCCCGCAGGACATTCTTGCAGGGGACATCGATGCGGCGAGAGAAGCCGTGCGCTGGCACAAGAGGGTGTTTGGCGAAGACTATTATCTCGAAGTCCAGCTTCACAAGACCGAGGTGCCGGGATTGTCCCTGGAGGTGTATGAGCGGCAGAAGATGTATGACGCCGAGCTTTTCCGTCTAGCGGAGGAGGAGGGCGTCAAGGTGGTCGCTACCAACGACGCGCATTTTGTCCTCAAGGAGGACGGCCCTGTGCACGACCGTCTGATATGCCTGACCACAAATGCCTATATAGATGACCCCAGCAGGCTCCGCTACACCCAGCAGGAGTATATCAAGAGCGAGGAGGAGATGGCGGCGCTGTTTCCTGACCACCCGGAGGTCATCAGCAACACCGTTGAGGTGGCCGGCAAGGTGGAACGGTACAGTATTGACAGGGACTATGTGCTCCCCAAGTTTGACCTGCCGGAGGACTTCCTCTCCGAGATTGACCGGTACATGGGCCGGTATTCGGATGTCATAGAGTACAGCCGCACGGACAAGTCCGGCAAGTACCGTGGGGATGAGTTCTGCCGTTCGGTGGCGTATCTGTGCCATCTGACATACGCCGGGGCGCGTGAACGCTACGGGGAGTCCCTGACCCGGGAGCAGGCGGACCGCATAGACTTTGAGCTCAAGACCATCTGCAAGATGGGCTTCCCGGACTATTTCCTGATAGTGCAGGACTACATAGCGGCATCGCGGGCGGCCGGGTCGATGGTGGGGCCCGGGCGTGGTTCGGCGGCCGGGTCTGTGGTGGCGTACTGCCTCAAGATCACCAATCTGGATCCCATACGGTATCAGCTCCTGTTTGAGCGCTTCCTCAATCCGGACCGCATCAGCATGCCGGATATCGACGTGGACTTTGAGGACCTGACCAAGGCTCACAAGTATGTGGAAGAAAAATACGGCGCGGATCATGTCTCGCGTGTGATAACGTTCGGCACCATGGCCGCCAAGAGCGCAATCAAGGACGTGGCCCGCATCAGCCATCTGTCGATAGACGAGTCCAACCGCCTGACAAAGATGATTCCCGACCGCTTGAGTGAGCGGGACGCCAATGGACAGGAGAAAGATGTCAAGGTCACTCTCAAAAACTGTTGCCGCCTGGTGCCGGAGCTGAGGGAAGAGATGCAGAACGGCTCCGAGGCTGTCAAGGAGGTGCTCCACTATGCCATGGCTCTGGAGGGCTGCGTGCGTCAGGTGGGGATGCACGCCTGCGCCACTATCATCGGCCCGGGCAACTTGACGGACTACCTGCCGTTGTGCCTGTCCAAGGATAAGGAGACCGGGGAGGACTTGCGCACGTCCCAGTATGACGGCCACTACATTGAGGAGGTCGGTATGCTCAAGATGGACTTCCTCGGCCTGATCACCCTGTCCATCATCCACAACTGCCTGGACATCATCAAGCAGCGTCACGGCCTGGATATAGACATCGAGGCCATCCCCATAGATGACAAGCCCACGTACGAGCTGTACGGGCGGGGGGATACCACCAATGTGTTCCAGTTTGAGTCCCCCGGCATGAAGACGTGGCTGCAGAGGCTTCACCCCGAGAGATTTGAAGATCTCATAGCCATGAACGCCCTGTACCGTCCGGGCCCCATGGACTATATCCCGGACTTTGTGGACCGCAAGCTCGGCGTCAAGAAGATAGAGTACGACCTCCCTGAGATGGAGGAGTTCCTGCGGGACACTTACGGGGTGACTGTCTATCAGGAGCAGGTCATGCTCCTGTCCCAGAAGCTTGCCGGATTTACCAAGGGTGAGGCGGACAAGCTGCGCAAGGCGATGGGCAAGAAGCAGATAACCATCCTCAACTCGCTCAAGGACAAGTTTATGGCCGGCGGCGTGGCCAACGGGCATCCGGAGGATGTGCTGGACAAGATATGGAAGGACTGGGAGAAGTTTGCCCAGTACGCGTTCAACAAGTCTCACGCCACCTGCTACGCCTGGGTGAGCTACCAGACCGGATGGCTCAAGTGCCACTACACTGCGGAGTTCCTGGCGGCATGTCTCTCGTGCGCCCGCAGCATGGAGGAGATCAAGAAGATAATGGACGACTGCAAGTCGCACAGGATCAAGCTCCTCAATCCGGATGTCAACGAGAGTCTGGACAAGTTCACCGTAGGCCGCGACGGCAACATCCGTTTTGCGTTCAGCGGCATCAAGGGATTCAGCAGCAATGACGCTGACGCCATCATCGCGGAGAGGTCGGAGCGTGGGGCATTCGAGGACATATTCGATTTCGCCGAGAGGATGGGTGTGAAGATAGGCCGGCGGTCGATGGAGACCCTGGTCTATTCGGGGGCTCTCGATTCGCTTGGGGTCAAGAGGACGCAGTATTTCCTAAAATGCAGTACCGGAGAGCTGTTTATCGATGAACTCGTCCGCTACGCGTACCTGTACGCCAACGACAAGATGGATGCCGCCTCGTCGCTGTTCGGAGAGTCGGAGGAGCTCAAGCCCGTGCGACCGAGCGTGCCTCCGTTCCTGGGCGAGGAGAATATGATAGAGCTGCTCCAGCAGGAGAAGGCGCTGGTGGGCATGTACATGTCGGCTCATCCGCTGGACCGCTATGAGTTCGAGATACGCAATTTCACCGACACGGAGCTCGCTTCCCTCGGGGAGATAGTCTCCGAATGCGAGGCGGCGGACACTCCCAAGCATGTGCGGGTGGCCGGCATAGTGACGGCGGTGGACTGCTTTGTCACTCGCAACAACAGGCCGGGGGCGCGGGTCAAGCTTGATGACTACAGCGGGGAGTATGAGCTGCAGCTGTACGCCGAGACCCTTGAGAGCGCAATGCCTTTTCTCAACCTGCATTCGCAGGTGTATATGGAGATAGACATCGCGCCGAGATACCGGCTCAAGCCGGAGGAGAAGGCGCAAGGCAAACGCGCCCCGTACACGACCAGGGTCACTGGCATAGCCCTGCTGGGCAACCTCTGCGAGCGTTATGTCAAGAGCCTCACGCTCAATATCCCTACGGGCATCATCACGCCGGTGTTCCGCAAGGCTCTCTCGGGGATACTGCAAGCCAACGCGGGGACTATCCCGCTCAACATATTCCTGTACGAGGAGGGAGGCTACAGCGTCAGGCTGTCCGCCCGCCGCCACAGCGTGAGCATCTGCCCTGACTTCCTGGGAGGCATCTCCGACATTGGCATCGATTACCGCATCGAGCGCAAAGGGATTTGACCCTATATTGCGCCATCTTGACATCTGGTACAGATATGACACAACAGAATGTATATGCGCAGAGGGTGGAGGCGATACGCCAGATGATGGCGGAACGCGGCTGGGACGCGGTCATCATCACCGGTTCAGACCCTCACGGCAGCGAATATCCCGCCCCGCGCTGGCGGCAGGTCGAATGGGTCTCCGGATTTACGGGCGAGGCTGGTGACATGGTGATAACGTCCACGCATGCCGGACTGTGGACGGACACGAGATATTTTATCCAGGCCGGGCAGCAGCTCCCAGGCACGGGCATAGTCCTACACAAGACTCGTGTGCCGGATCAGGTGCTTATCCCCCAGTGGCTTGCCGGGGAGGCATTCCCCACGGCCAACAAGGTCGTTGTGGCCGTGGACGGGCTGTGCCAGAGCGTCAGCGCGATAGAGGATATCCAGGCCGCATTCTCCGACAGGGAATGCCGCATTGTCAGTGTCCCCGATATGCTGGACGAGGTCTGGCCGGACAGGCCGTCCGTTCCCCAGACCCCTATAACAGAGCTCGAGGACGCGCAGGCGGGGGAGAGCAGCGAGAGCAAGATCGCGTGGCTGCGCGAGTTCCTGCGGGAGCGGGACTGCGACGCCATGCTGCTTACGGCATTGGACGAGATCGCGTGGCTGTTCAACGTCAGGGGGGCGGACATTGAGTACAACCCGCTGGTTATCTCGTACATGATAGTCTCGCAGGACGATGTCAAATGGTTTGTCCGGGACAGCTATGAGGATATAGGGATGGCCCTGTCAGAATTGCATTGCCGCCTGTACGCGGACCCTGCCACCCTCAATTGGCATCTGTACAGCATCATAGACAAGGACTTTCTCGTGCTGGGCCCGTCCCCGGTGCAACTGCGCAAAGCCGTCAAGAATCCCGTGGAGACAGACGGGGAGAGGCTTGCGCACCTGCGTGACGGGGTGGCCATGGAGAAATTCCTGTTCTGGCTGGAAATGGAGCTGCCGTACGGTGTCACCGAATGGGATGCCGCGCAGAAGCTGTCTTCCTTGAGGGCGGAAATCCCCGGATACCAGGGAGACAGTTTTGAGACCATATCGGCCTATGGCAAGGGGGCCGCGCTCCCGCACTATGTCACCCAGCGCATCGATGCGCCTGTGATAGAGGAGCACGGGCTGTACTTGTGTGACTCGGGCGGCCAGTACAGCTACGGCACGACAGATATCACTCGCACCGTGCCCACAGGCCCTTGCACGGATCTGGAGCGTGAGGACTATACTCTGGTGCTCAAGGGGCATATTGACCTTGCGATGGCGATATTTCCAAAAGGGACTGCCGGCTGTCAGATAGACGCCCTGGCACGGGAGCCGCTGTGGCGGCAGCTGCGCAATTTCGGCCATGGGACCGGGCATGGGGTGGGATTTTTCCTCTGTGTGCATGAGGGGCCTCAAGACATCCGGCAGAATTTCAACCCCCAGCCCCTGCTTCCGGGCATGGTGACATCCGATGAGCCTGGCATCTACAGGGAGGGCCTGCACGGGGTGCGGCATGAGAACTTGCTGCTGTGCAAGGAGTTGTGCGCCAACGAATTCGGCACGTGGCTCGGATTTGATACCCTGACCCTCTGCCACTTTGATACCGGGCCGGTAATCAGGGAACTGCTGACGGATGAAGAGAGGGAATGGCTCAACGCCTACAACGCGCGGGTGTGCCGCGAGCTTTCCCCTTATCTGTCAGTGGAGCATGCCGCCTGGCTGCGAGAGAAGACTGAGGCTATATGAGGTCACGGATGATGCTCTCAGAGACGAACCAGCGCTCCTCCGGGATGCGCAGGTGACGTGGCTCGGCTCTGCTGCCGGCATCCGAATTCCGTCTGGCCTCCGCATCTCCGCTTGCCTCTGTGACTTCCGCCAGCGAGCCGTCATCCAGGAGCCGGTTCAGCGTGGACGGGTCGCAGTTGGCCTCCAGCCACGCCCTGTCTATGCCGTCGGATGTCCTCAAGCCCAGCATGATGGTCTCCACGCGAATGTCTTCGGGGGTGAGGGTCTCGCTCTGGCGCGAGTAGCCATCAATCTCCGGGGTGTTCCACGAGCGCACTCTGCCGTCAAACGAATGCGCCCCCGGCCCGAGCCCGACATATGGCGTCCGCTTCCAGTATGCGCTGTTGTGCCTGGCCTCAAAGCCCGGCCGCGCCCAGTTGGAAATCTCATAGTGCCGGTATCCGGCTTCTTTGAGACGCTTGCACATCAGCCGGTACTGCCTGGCGCAGCTTTCGTCCGAGGCCTCCGTGTAGCGTCCGTCATCCGCCATTTGCCGCAGGTCGCTGCCGTCATCAATCGAGAGCTGGTATGCCGAAATGTGCTCCGGCTTCAGGGCAATCACCCTGTCAATGCTGTCTGTCCATTGCTTGTCAGAGAGTTGGCTCATGCCGAAAATGAGATCGACGCTGATATTGCCGACACCAGCTTCCCGGAGGATGGCGAATGCCTCCAGCGCCTCCCGGGCATCATGTCTGCGCCTCATCCAACGGAGAATGCCGTCATCAAGGGACTGTATGCCCATGCTGACGCGATTGAATCCCATCCCAAGCAGTTCCCTCACGTATCCTGTGCCCCTTTCCGCTATGTCGTCAGGATTGACTTCGATTGTGCATTCCCCGGATGGCATGCGCCCCAATGTGCTGATGATTGTGCGCAGATGCCGCGTCTCCAGCACGGAGGGAGTGCCGCCTCCAACATATAAGGTGTCCGGGCCTGACGCGGCAATCCCGCTTGCGGCAAATGTCATTGCATCCGGCATCCTTGCGTCCGGCAAGCCAGCCCCGGCCAGCTCATCCCTGCGGCTGTCTATTTCGGCCAGCAAGGCTCTGACATATCTCTCCTGCAAGACCCCGCCCCGCGGGCCTGCGCACAATTCAGAATAGAATCCGC
>CAZKVW010000008.1:28913-45855 GCA_964556285.1 uncultured Muribaculaceae bacterium | reverse complement strand
TACACACTTCTGTCAACTGTCAATCTCTAAACACAGGGTTTTACGCATGAGCCGTTTTACGCATGAGCCCAAAAATCGGCGGGGCGGACTTGGTCGGATCCCCAAAAACAGAGGGTGACTGAAAGTCTAAAGACTGACAGTCACCCTCTTTCTGTAGCGGGGACAGGACTCGAACCTGTGACCTCCGGGTTATGAGCCCGACGAGCTACCAACTGCTCTACCCCGCGATGTTGGATTGCAAAGATAACAATTATTCCCGGCTTGTCAATCTTTTTGACAAAAAACTTTTCGAAAAGACTTTGCTGCCGCAAAATTCCTACCTTTGCGTTGTCATGGAATACCTGTCAAAAGAGAGATACCGCCAGATTGCCGATGAGCTCCACAATCTCACCGATGTCGTGTATCCGAAAATCAAGAACGACCTCGCCGAGGCACGCGCCCAAGGGGATCTCAGCGAGAATGCCGAATACCGCGCCGCCAGGAGCGCACAGGCCAAGGCAATCAGCCGGATTCGCTTCCTGCAAAAGGTGCTGGAATATTCCAGGGTCATAGACCCCGACAACCTGCCAAAGGATTGTGTGGGACTCCTGAGCACGGTCACTTTCACCAATCTCACCTCCAGCCTGAGGATGACGTACACCATCGTCAGCCCCCATGAGATGGATTTGGAAAAGGGCAAAATCTCGCTCAAATCCCCTATCGGCCAGGCCCTGATGGGCAAAAAAGCCGGAGACATAGCGGAGGTTCACGCCCCTGCCGGGCTGATGCGGCTCCGGATTGAGAGCATCACTCGGGAAATCTGAATTTAAGATATATTAGAAACAAGCCAGACCGCAAGATTCGTCTAGGGGACATCACTACCCCCGCAGAAATGCCGTCATCCCCTCTATGTCAGAGGAGGCGAACTGGCGCTGCTCGCCGGAGGCGAGACATTTAATCTGGACTATCCCCTGCCCCTGCTCCGTCTCCCCGTTGATGGACAGGAAGCGGATGCCCTTGCGGTCAGCGTATTCAAACTGCTTGCGGAGCTTGGCCTGGTCTGGATACACCTCCACGTTGACTCCGGCCTCCCGCAGGGATCTCGCCACAGGGAGGACATAGAGGGTCTCACGAGCCCCCATATTGGCGAACAGCAGCCCGGCAGCGGAGTCCAGCCCCTCCGGGAACTTGCCCAGACCCTCCAGCACGTCATATATGCGGTCTGCCCCAAAGGATATGCCCACCCCCGACATGCCGGGCAGGCCGAATATGCCGGTGAGGTTGTCATAGCGCCCCCCGCCGCAGATGCTGCCTATCTTGTAATCGAGAGCCTTGACCTCGAATATGGCCCCTGTATAGTAATTGAGCCCCCTCGCGAGCGACAGGTCCATCTCCACAGGGCACTCCACCCCAGCCGCCGAAATCATGCCGAAAAGCTCTTCCATCTCGTCAAGTCCCTGCAAGCCATCGGGGAAGCCGGCAAGCATCTCCCTCATCGCCGCAATCTTGTCGGAGCTGGAGCCGGACAGCGACAGGACAGGCTCTATCCGTGAGACCGCCTCAGGGGTCAGCCCTTTCTCCAGCATCTCGGCCTTGACCGCTTCAACGCCAATCTTGTCTATCTTGTCAATGGCGACCGTGATATCCACAACCTTGTCCGGGAATCCGCACATCTGCGAGAGGCCTGTCAGTATCTTGCGGTTGTTGACCTTGACCGCCACCCTGACGCCCAGAAGCCTGAACACCTTGTCCACAATCTGCAAGAGCTCCGTCTCGCAGACCTGTGAGGGGCTGCCGATGACATCAGCGTCACACTGGCAGAACTCACGGTAACGTCCGCGCTGAGGCCTGTCCGCCCTCCACACCGGCTGGATCTGGAACCTGCGGAACGGGAACGTAAGCTCGTCCCTGTGCTGCACCACATACCGGGCGAAAGGGACAGTCAGGTCATAGCGCAGGCCCTTTTCGCAGACCTGCGGGGCAAGAGGCTTGGACATGTCCACGTCAGCAAACGCATCCCCGCTGTTGAGTATCCTGTACAGGAGCTTGTCACCCTCCTCACCATACTTGCCGAGCAGGGTCGAGAGCCTTTCCATCGCCGGGGTCTCTATCTGGCCGTAGCCGAAGCTGCGGAACACCGTCTTGACCGTATCGAAAATGTAGTTCCTGCGCGCCATCTCCCCCTGGGAGAAATCACGCGTCCCCTTGGGGACTGATGGCTTCTGTGTCATAGCTTGCAAAAATACCCGTTTTTTTGCTATTTTTGACCTCGGAAAGGTAAAACATTCCCCGAAACAGACAACAATTATTTTTTCTGATAGCATGAAAGATTTTGTCAAGATGACCTTGGCCGTCCTGTGCGGCTTCTTCATCGTCGCCATAGTCCTGTTCATTCTGGGGCTGGGCTTTGTGGGCACTCTCGCGGCGATCGGCAGCAGCAGCCAGCCCGTGCTGCCCAAGGAGGGCGTGCTGGCCATTGACTTCCAGGAGATAAGCATCGGGGAGCAGACGCTCGAAGACAATCCGATGGCAGCCCTGCAAGGCAACTATGTCAAGACAATAGGCCTGCTGGATGCCGTCAATGCGCTCAAGGCGGCGGCTGCCGACCCTGCGGTCAAGTTCATATACCTGCGTCCCGAGGGCGCGAGCATCGGCATGGCGCACCTCGAAGAGGTGAGGCAGGCCCTGCTGGAATGCAGGAAGATGGGCAAGCCCGTCGTCGCGTACATGACCAACATATCGACCGGCGCGTACTACCTGTCCACAGCGGCTGACAAGATATACTCCACATCCTACGGCGGCGGGTCCAACATTTTCAACGGCATCAGCGGCCAGCTGTATTTCATCAAGGACTTGCTCGACAGGCTCGGGGTCAATGTCCAGCTCATCCGCCACGGCAAGTACAAGTCAGCCGGGGAGATGTATGTCCGCAACAGTGCCTCCGAGGCCAACCTGGAGCAGAACCGGGCCATGATTTCCAGCATGTGGCACAGCCTCGCCTCCGTGATGGCGGAGTCGAGGGGGATCAGCGAAGAGCGGCTCAACGCCCTCATTGACAATCTGGATCTGGACAGCACTGAAGACTTCCTCCGGGAGGGGCTGGTGGACGCCCTCTACACCCGCGAGGAGCTCAAGTCGCAGATAGCCACCCTCGCCGTTGAGGACTCCTACGATGACGTCCAATACATCGATTTCGCCGACTACGTTGCGGTCAAGACGGCGCAGAGCGTACGGGCCAAGGGGGACAAGATTGCCGTCATCTACGCGGACGGTGAGATCGTGGAGAGTTCCTCCCCCATGAGCTTCGGCAGCAACACCCAGGTGGCCGGGGCGGAGTTCGCCTCCATCATCTCCGGGGTACGCGCCGACTCCACCGTCAAGGCGGTGGTGCTGAGGGTCAACAGCCCGGGAGGCAGCGTGCTGGCTTCAGAGCAGATTCGCGCCGAGATTGAGCTGACCAAGAGGGACAAGCCGGTCATTGCTTCCTACGGGGAATATGCCGCCTCCGGAGGCTACTGGATCTCATCCGGGGCTGACAAGATATTCTCCGACGCGACGACCCTGACAGGATCCATAGGGGTATTCAGCATGATTCCGGACTTCTCCAAGACTGTCAAGGACATAGCGCATGTGACACTCACCCCCGTCAACTCCAACGAGCACTCCGACATGTACTCCCTGATGCGTCCGCTCGACACCAAGGAGACGGCGTACATGCAGGGATCAGTGGAGGACATCTATTCCAGATTTGTCTCCATCGTCTCGGAGGGGCGCGGCTTGGAGAGCGGTTTTGTGGACTCGATAGCCCAAGGCAGAGTGTGGACAGGCGCGGAGGCCGTCGGCCTGAGTCTCGTGGACGAGATTGGCAGCCTTGACGACGCGGTGAGATATGCGGCAGGCCTTGTGGATGGCAGGGATCCCAGCTCATTCATCACTGTGGGGTATCCCGCCCCTCCCACTGTCATGGAACAGTTCATGGCCATGCTTGGAGGCAACAAGGATGACTCCAACCTCCTCGCGGACACCCCGTTCGCCGGCTTTGGCACGTCCATGCGCAGCTGGCTGCGCGGCTGGGACAAGGGCAAACGTGAGACGATGTTCGCCCGCATGCCATACGGCCTGAAGATACAGTTCTAACGGAAACGGCGGGCTGCCTGGCCGTCTGCCTGAGCATTAACTGAATACAAAAAGAGAGGGCAACTCGCATTGAGCTGCCCTCTCCTGCATCAAAGGGTCGGGATGATCCGACTCGAACGGACGACCCCCACGTCCCGAACGTGGTGCGCTAGCCAACTGCGCTACATCCCGAAAGGAGATTCCTTACGCCAGCTTGTTGATGTATATCTGCAAGCCGCTCTTGAGGTTGGAAGCCTTATTCTTGTGGATGACCCCAATCTTGGCGAGCTTGTCTATCATCGAATATACCTTGGGGGCCTGCTCCTCGGCAGAAGCCTTGTCGGAGGTGTTCCTCAAGTCCCTGATAGCGTTGCGTGTGGTCTTTGCATAATACCTGTTGTGCAGCCTGCGCCTCTCGCTCTGGCGTATGCACTTCTTTGCTGATGCGTTGTTTGCCATTGTGTTACGTTTTATATTGTGTAGTGGGTAGGAGAATCGAACTCCTGTTGCGAGAATGAAAATCTCGAGTACTAACCGTTATACGAACCCACCAAAACAGGGGTACAAAGATATGAAGATATTTTGGGATGGCAAAATATTATTTGCCCGCACCCGTGCCCTTTTCACCATCCTTATCCCATTGGAACGAGTACAGTATCGACTCCACCTGGCGGAGGTACTGGCGCTTGTCGTACTTGGGCGCGTACACAAAGGCCTCCAGGGTCACTATGCTGCCCCCGTCGCGGCTGTAGAACGAATGCGAGACAAACGGGCCGCCCATGAAGTCATTGTGCACCTCCCAGAACCCGCGCACCTGCGCGAACTCCCTCCCCTTGTACTTGACAAATTCCTCGGTCGGAGGGATAAATTCGGCGGTGGTCATGTAGGTGTTGTCAAACATTCCGGGGACCTGCTCCTGCATTACAGCATTGCGCTTGGCTATGATGTTGTCAAGTTCGAAATCCGAGGCATCCCCCTTGGCAGGGTAACTGTAGACGAATATCCCTTGGTTGACAAACTGCTTCTCGTCCGCAATCCACACAAAATGCGGGGTGGCCTTTTTGAGGCTGTACCCGATAGGGAAGCAAGGAGAGCCGCCAAACCTCTCCCTGACAACGGGCGCAAGGGACTTCTCCTCGTACTGGCGGGAGTTGGCTATGACCCTGTCGCGCTCCGCCTGCTCTATGATGCCGAGGATCTGCTGCCCGTTCTCGTTAAAGATCTCCAGGGTCCGCTCCTCGTCAGGCGCAGCTATCTGTATCACGCACTGCGGACGCGCCCACACGTCCGAGCGCCAAGTCATCCCCTCCTTGCCCAGCAGCGGGTCAATCTGGAACATGACAATGTTGCGGTGCACCTGGAACAGGCTGGTGAAATTGGACGGCACGATGCTGACCAGAGAATAGAGCGGCTCGCGCTGCGCAAGATAAGGGCAGTCAGCGGCAAGCAGCCCCCGCACGGCAGAGCCGAGAGCCCCTTCCCATGAGGATTTGTCCATGACAATGACCACTTCGCCCGCCTTGCCGCTCACCGACGGCAGCACAGGCTTGCCGGTCTGCCCGCAAGACGCCGCCGCCAATACGGCGAGCGCCAGAGCCAAGCTTGTAACAATATGTCGCATATCTCAACAAAAAACAATAATCCTCCTACCGCCCTGTCTGCCGCATGCTACCTGACCAGCCTCCCGATGTCGTTGCCGAACGCGAGGAACATCAGCGCGAGCAGCAGGACAAGGCCTATCATCTGCATGACGGCAAGGAACGAGTCGCTGGGCTTGCGTCCCGTGACCATCTCATACAGGGTAAACACTATGTGCCCTCCGTCCAGCCCCGGGATGGGGATGAGGTTCATCACGCCGAGCATCACGCTGAGCAGGGCGACCAGATACAGGAACTGCCTCCAGTCCCAGCTCGACGGGAACACCTGCCCGATGGCTATGAAACTGCCCACCGACTTGTACGCCCCGGTGCTGGGAGTCGCCACCATGCGCAAGTCGCTCACGTAGTCGCGAATCTGCCTGAAAGTATATCCCACACCGGCCGGAATGGCCTCCAGCACATTGTATGTCTTGGTGACATACTGCGGCATCTGCATATAGACCCCAATCCTGCCAGTCGAGTCCACAGCGGCAGCCAGACGCAGTGTGTCCGCGCCCCGCACCACGTCCAAGGGGACATCGCCCCCGGCGTGACGGGCCAGTATGGGGCGGGAGTCCTGCACATAAGACACGCTCTCCCCATCTATGCCTACGATGCGGTCTCCGCGCCTCAGCCCCAGCGAGGCATTGGGAGAATCCGCCGTCACAGTGTCGATGATGAACGGGACGGCCAGGTCAAACATCCCCGGGGTCTGCAGCACATCCCCTATCATAGCCCTGTCTATGTATATGTCCACCGTGTCACGCCCCCGCCGCACTGTGGCCTTGCCCACATTGCGGCGGGCGAGGTCGGCCTGCAGCATAGCGAAGTCGGTGGGGACATAGTCATCGAAGCTGATGATGTGGTCGCCCGTCCGGAAGCCCATCTCATAGGACAGGTCATTGACATATATCTCGGCAGTGTCGTTGGAGAAATACGAACGCCCGTCCACCGCCATAAATCCCGTGAAAATGACAAAGGCGCCGATGAAGTTGAAGAGCACCCCGCCGAACATGACGAGCAGCCTCTGCCAGGCCGGATGGCTGCGGAACTCCCACGGCTTGGGCTCCTGCTTGAGGGATTCGAGGTCCATGGACTCGTCCACCATGCCGTTAATCTTGCAATAGCCCCCGAGCGGCAGCCATCCGATGCCGTACTCGGTCTGCCACCTCTGCGCGGCGGGGCATATCCTGACGAACCATCTGGACTTGGTGGAGAAGAGCTTGAACCCTCCCGCGTCAAAAAACAGGAAGAACTTGTCCACCCGGATGCCGAAGGCCTTGGCGAATGTGAAATGCCCGAACTCGTGCAGGACTATCAGCACGGACAGGGCGAGCACAACCTGCAATATCTTGATCAGCACCGTCATACCAGAGTCGAAGCAAATGCGCGGACAGCCGCGTCCGTCTCAAATATGTCCTCCACGTCCGGCTCGGAGACATACTCGGCCCGCGAAAGGCAGCGCTCCACGATGTCGCTGATGCCATAGAAGCTCGTCTGCCCCCCGAGATAAGCCGCTACTGCAATCTCGTTGGCGGCATTCAGGACGCAGGGCGCGTTGCCTCCCCGGCGCAAGGCCTCGCAGGCCAACGCAAGGCAGGGGAATTTCTCCATGTCAGGACGCTCGAACGTCAATGCTCCCAGCTCCGCAAAATCGAGACGTTTCCCCTCCAATGGCAGCCGGTGCGGGAACGACAGCGCAAACTGTATGGGCTCCCGCATGTCGGGCAGGGCCAGCTGGGCGACCACCGCCCCGTCCGCATACTCCACCATGGAGTGCACCACAGACTCCGGGTGGACGACCACATTTATCCGCTCGGGATCGACTCCGAACAGCCATTTGGCCTCTATCACCTCAAATCCCTTGTTCATCATCGTGGCGGAGTCTATCGTGATCTTGGCTCCCATCTGCCAGTTGGGGTGGCGAAGTGCGCTCGCCGCGTCCGCGCGGGCAATGCTCTCCCTGTCCCATGTCCGGAACGGGCCGCCGGAAGCAGTCAGATGCAGCCTCTCCACCTCGTTGTCTCCTGCGCCCAGCAGGCACTGGAATATGGCAGAGTGCTCCGAGTCCACAGGCAGTATGCGGGCATGCCGGCGCAGGGCCATGCCCATCACTACAGACCCCGCAGTGACAAGCGTCTCCTTGTTGGCCAGCGCAATGGTCTTGCCGGCGTCAATGGCCGCCAGCACGGGCTTAAGCCCGCTGAACCCGACCATGGCCGCGACCACCACATCTATGTTGTCCCCGCAGACAAGGTCGCACACGGACTGCATCCCTGTGAACACCTTTATCCCATGGCCTGACAGCGCGCTGTCTACCTCGTCATAGCGCGACCCGTTGCAGATCACCACGGCATTGGCGTCAAACTCCACGGCCTGTCTGACAAGCAGGTCCGCGCTGTTGTTGGCCGTCAGCAGCTCCACCTGGAACAAGTCGCTGTGCTGGCGGATGACATCCAGCGTCTGACGGCCTATCGACCCGGTGGATCCGAGTATAGCTATCCTCTTACGCATCAAAAACTTATGTATAATGCAGGATCAAGAGCCTCCCCCGCGTGCCACATCTCGAAATGGAGGTGGTCGCCCGAGTTGGACAGGCTCACATTGCTGCCGAGCAGCGCGACGGGAGACCCCGCGCTGACCCTGTCCCCAACGCCCTTGAGCAGCGTCTGGTTGTGCATATATATGGAGATGAGGTCCTGCTGATGCTGGATGACGATGGTGTACATGCCCTCCTCGCTCCAGTCGGTGAATATGACAGTCCCGTCCAGGACTGACATGACCACTGAGCCCGCCGGAGCCGTGATGTCAACGTAGGGGTGCAGCACCGGGTCGAACTGGCGGGACACCACCCCCCGGAGCGGAGTGAAGAAATGCAGCCCCTCGACAGGCAGCCGCCTCTCCGTGCCGGACAGGTCGAATTGCTCCTCCTCACTCACCACAGCCCGCAGCAGCGAATCACTCTTTGCCAGCGCATCCGCATCAATGGCGGCAGTATCGGATGGGGCTGAGTTCCTTTCGCGCATGACGCTATCCACGCTGAGCGGCGCGTCCCCGTCAACCACCCGGCGGAGGTTCTCCGCGTAGATGTCCCATCGGGTCATCAGGCTCTCCAGTGAGTCTATCTTGATGGCGTTCTGGACAGCGGCAGCCTTGGAAGCCGCATTGGGATAACCCGGGATGAGGGTCCGCACGGGCGTGAGCGCGATCAGGCAGTATATCACGGCGACAAGGACCGCCGCGGCCACAACGACGGCCCACACGAGGACAGGCTTGGACAGCCTCCCGTACAGCAGCTGCCGCTCGTCAGGCTCCCGCATGAGGCTGAACCGGTACAGGAACGGCGCCGGCTTCTTGTCCTTTTTTTTGCCCAATGGTCTCATTGAAATCCGCCGGAAAACAACTTGCCTCTGTTCCGAGGGTGAAGAGGCCAGTTATTCTTCGAGTTTTACTAAATTTGCATCTCGGATGGAAAGGTATATAGGCATTGACTACGGCAGGAAGCGCACCGGAATTGCTGTCAGCGATCCGCTGCGCGTCTTTGCCTCCCCACTCGAGACGGTAGCGACTGCAAAGATAATAGATTATCTCAAAAATTACGCGCAGGGCGAGACCGTCATAGGCTTTGTGGTGGGCTATCCCGTCAACATGGACGGGCGTCCGTCAGAGGCCGCCGCCGATGTCGCGTCTTTCCTGCCGAGGCTCAAAAAGAGTTTCCCGGGCGTGCCGGTAACTCTTGAGGACGAGAGGTTCACCTCCGTCCTCGCGCACAGGGCGATGATAGACGGGGGGATGAAATACAGCGAGCGCAGGGATCACAAATCCGTAGACCGCATCTCGGCCGCCATTATATTACAGGGATTTCTCGACCGCATGTCAAAAGCTGCCGGCCGGGAGGACAAAAAAGCACAACAGCAATGATACAGGCTATCTATCTCTATGGTTCGGAAGTGCTCAGGGAAAAAGCCAAGGAGGCAGACCTGAACGACAAGGAGGGGCTGACAAAGCTCATAACGGATCTCAAGGACACCCTCGCGGCCTCGGACGGCTGCGGCCTCGCGGCTCCGCAGATCGGCGTGAGCCTGCGCGTCGTCGTGGTGGACGGGGACGTCATGTCGGACGTGTACCCGTACCTCAAGGGATTCCGCAGGACATTCATCAACCCCCGCATCCTGTCCGAGAGCAGCAAGACTTGCGAATACAATGAGGGCTGCCTGAGCATCCCCGGCATTTATGCCGATGTGACGCGCCCCGAGAGCATGACCGTCGAATATTGGAACGGGGACTTCGAAAAGGTGACAGAGACGTTCGACAAGTTCGCCTGCCGCATGTGCCAGCACGAGTTCTCACACCTGGACGGGGTGCTCTTCACCGACCTGGTCAAGCCCATACGCAAAAAGCTCATCATGGGCAAGCTCAGCGGCATCGCCAAAGGCAAGTCGCACCCCGCCTACAAGTCAGTAATCAAACCTTAACACATATCATCATTATGGGAGCATTTCACGCATACGATATCCGGGGCATATACGGAGTGGATTTTGACAAGGACACCGCCTACAAGATTGGCTATTTCGTGCCCGTGCTGCTCAAAGCGGACAAGGTGCTGGTAGGGCGCGACTGCCGCGTCTCCAGCGACGAGATACACGACGCCGTGCTGCGCGGCATCTGCGACGCGGGAGCCGATGTCTATGACATAGGCCTGAGCACCACGCCGATGGTCTATTTCGGCACCGCCAACTACGGCTTCAAGGCCTCCATCCAGATTACGGCCTCGCACAACCCCGCCCAGTACAACGGCATGAAAGTCTCCACGACCGACGCGCAGGCCGTGGGCTTTGACGCGGGCCTGGGCAAGATCAAGGCCTGGATAGACGAGGGACGCGAGACCCCCATAGCCGCCAAGAGAGGCGAGGTGCACACCAAGGAGATACTTGAGGACTATCTCCAATACATGTCCCGTTTCAAGGCAGACCTCAGCAACCTGACCGTCGCGTTCGACCTCTCCAACGGCATGTCCAACCTCTTCGCCAAGAGGATATTCGGGGAGGGACCGGGCGTGAGCTACCTCTTTGACGTCATTGACGGGCGTTTCCCAAACCATGAGCCCAACCCCCTCATTGAGAAGAACGTCATTCCCCTCGAGAACAAGGTGCGGGAGGTCAAGGCGGATGCCGGCGTCATATACGACGGGGACGCGGACAGGGTGATGTTTGTAGACGAGAGGGGCAAGTTTATCTCCCCCGACCTGATAATCGCGCTGATGGGGCATTATTTCGTGGGCGAGAGAGGCGAGAGGGGCGTCGTGCTCCAGGACATCCGCAGCAGCAAGGCCGTGGGGGAATACCTCGAGCCAATGGGGTGCCGGATGGAGACCTGGAAAGTCGGACGGGCATTCGCAGCCGCCAAGCTCCGCGAGATAGACGGGCTATGGGGCGGGGAGCTGGCCGGGCATTACTATTTCCGTGACTTCTTCTACAGCGACAGCGGGCTGCTCGCCTCAATGATAGTCCTGCGGATAGTCTCCGCCCTCAAGCGGGAGGGCGTCACCCTGAGCCAGGCCATAGGGCGCATCGCCAAATACAAGAACTCCGGGGAAATCAACTTCCGCCTCGACTGCAAAGCCGAGGCCATGGATGCCGTGCGCGACATGTTCATCTCCGAAGAGACCCCCACCAAGCAGATGGACTTCGACGGGTACAGGGTCGAATTCCCCAAATGGTGGTTCAACATCCGCCCCAGCAACACCGAGCCCTACTTGAGGTTCATCTGCGAGGCCACGACCGACGAGCTGCTCGCTCAGAAAGTCGGCAAGGTCAAGGCCCTGTTGGCAGAGAAATTCGGGGCGGAATGCGAGTCATAGAGGAGCTGGCCATCGTCATCGCAGCGGCATTGACCGCCGCGCAGCCGCTCCCGGCACAGGAATCCCTCATCGAGCATCCCGGCAAGGCCAGGCTCACGCGCAGCCGGGCCGAGATGCTTGTGCCCAGGCCGTCGAGGGAGGCTGTCAGGTCCATGTCTGACAGAGCGCAGCGGGAGGCGATTGACACCATTGACACCTCCAACCCGGCGATGAAGCTCATCATCTATGATGACAAGACCTGGGACTGGTGGAAGGACGGAGCCGCCGTGGCCCAGCAGCCGCAGTTCAAAGAGCACTGGGACAACTTCAGCGCGAACCCCTACAAGATGGAGTACTCCTCCTTGCCGGACAAGGCCAACATCTGGCTAGTGGACAGCACGGAGGCGTACCGGTATCCGAGCGCGGCGGAGCCTCACGTGTCGTCCAAGTTCGGATTCCGGCACGGGCGCTGGCACAGGGGCATCGACCTGCGCAGTCCGGTCGGCACGGATGTCTATGCGACATTCTCCGGCAAGGTGCGCATCAGCAAGTATGTCAGGGGCTACGGCAACCTTGTGGTACTGCGCCACGACAACGGGCTGGAGACATTCTACGGGCACCTGTCCAAGACTCTCGTGCAGCAGGGGGACTGGGTGGAGGCGGGGCAGGTGATAGCCCGCTCCGGAAACACCGGGCGGTCTTCGGGCCCGCACCTGCATTACGAGGTGAGGTATAACGGCTTCGCCATCGACCCGGAGTGGATGATAGACTTTGATTCGCGCAACCTGCGCCACAGGGTGCTCGTCATACGCAAGAAATATCTCAACCCGGCGAGCAAGTACGCGCCCGAGTCGGATGAGGACGAGGAGGAGATAGCGGCTGCGGACGAGCGTGACCGCGAGGAGGCTGCCAGGCTCGAGGCCGAGATGAAGGCCGCCAGATACGTCACCGTCAGGAGCGGCGACACCCTCTCAAGGATAGCCATGCGCAACGGCACTACCGTCAAGGCCATCTGCAAGCTCAACAACATTACACCCGCAACCACGCTGCGCATAGGCAGGAAGCTGCGGGTGAAATAGGGAGCGGGCTTGCTCCGGCTGGGGCTGGCCCGTCAGAACGTGTACTTGACCATGAAGTTGACGCGCTGGTTGGTCACCCATTCCAGGTCTTCTTCGAAAAGCCCGACATCCGATATCTGGGCGGAGTCGCCGTACTGTGCGCCTGTCACCTCATATTCGAGGGCGAACTGCACTTTGCCGAGGTTGCGGATGATGGTGGGAGTGAGCCTCCAGACGCGGTTGACATTCTTGAAGCTGTTCTTGCAGAACCAGAAGTCGCCTGTGACCTCCTCCCTCGTGCCGAAATTGCGGATATAACCTCCGAACAGCACTCCCTGCCATTTCTTGCCATAGCTCAGGCTCACCCATGTGGACGAGTTGACCGTGGGGGTGAACTCGTAGTCGTCCGGTGATGTGCCGCCAGTCACCGCGTAGCCGCCGGTGAGGTTGAGGTGGGAGCCGTCCTGGCCGAAAACGGTCTTGAGCTTGGCGGAGAAGAGGCCGTTCTTGTACTGGCCGTAGAGGAACGCGAGGCTGCTCCACTCCCTGTTGCCGCCCCTGTAGGGCTGCAGCGAGAGCAGGTCATAGCCCAAGCGCACCACTCCGTGCTCGGCAGTGTAATTGACCCCGAGGTAGAGCTCCGGTATGCCGCCGTACTTGATGTAATTGGCGGAAGCCCCTTCAGGGCCGCAGGAGGTATACTGCATCTGCCATATCGCTGCGGCGGTATAGGACAGGTCCTTTGTCAGAGGGGCTGTCCACTGGAACTGGGGCGTTCTGGAGAACGGGCCGAAAGGGGCTCCAGTATTGAGCGAGATGACATCGGGCATGTCCGCCGCCATCGGGTGCCAGGCCTGGCCCACTTTGAGAGAGCCGATGGCCTCTCCCCTGCTGTTGACCCATCCGAGCGTGACGAACGCCTGGCGCAAGCGCAGGTTTGCAGTGCCGGTGACCCCGGAAATGCCGTTGTAGAAGTCAGCCTCAATCCTTGCGGAGGCCGTCATGTTGCCGTAACGGTAGCCTTTGGCGTCCACCCACAGGCGGGAAGTCATGGCCGTCATGTGCCAGGTCTCCGAATCGTCCCCCTGCGTCTGCAAAGGGATGTAGGAGAAGAGGTCATTGGTACTGGTGACCAGCGTCTTGCTGTCAAAATAGGAGTAGTTGCGTACAAACCCTCCGACCGTGACCTTGGCGGGGGTCTCCTCTCCTTGCGCTCCGGCAAGAGCGGGGACAAGGGCCGCCGCAGCGGCCAGTATTGCGATTTTGTTCATTTTCATTGTCTTTTTAGGGTTCTTCCCTCAACTACATAGGGAGAAGCGTAAGCAGGAAGAATCCTCCTACAAAGCCCACCACGCCAATGATGATGCCGACCTTCATCATGTCCTTGGTCTGCACCATGCCGGTCGATGCGGCAATAGCGTTCGGAGGGGTGGAGATGGGGAAGAGCATGGCGAGTGAAGCGCACATCGCGATGAAAGGTATCAGGGCGTTTAGGCCTCCCATGCCGTCGAAGCTCGGGTTGCCCACCAGGGCCTCACCTACCACAATCAGGATGGGGATGAGCAGGTTGGCAGTAGCGGAGTTGGAGATGAAGTTGGACAGGAAATAGCAGATAAATCCAGCCACAACAAACACCAGCACCACATTCATCGCATTGAAGTCTATCGCGCCGATGAGGGTCTTCGCAAGTCCCGTGGCGTTGAGGCAGGTGCCGAGGGCAAAGCCTCCGGCAACCAGCCAGAGCACGCTCCAGTTGATCTCCTTGATGTCTTCCTTGGTGAATATGCCCGTGCAAGTGAGCACCCCGAGAGGAATGAGGGCCGTGATGTTGGAGTTGATGCCCGTCCACTGCTCGGTGACCCAGAGCAGGATGGTGCCAAGGAACGTCACCCACACGACAACGGTCTTCCAGTCGGCTTTCTGCTTGTTCTCAGGCAGCTTGAGGACAATCTCCTTGGCCTTGAAAGGGAACATCACCAGCAGCACCACCCATGCCAACAGCAGCATCACGATGACGAACGGAATCATCCTAGACATCCATGTGACGAATGGGATGGTGTATCCGGCATTCTCAAGAGCCCCCATCGCGACAGCGTTGGGAGGGGTGCCGATGGGTGTGCCGATGCCGCCGAGATTGGCCGCTATGGGTATGGACAGCGCGAGTCCCGCCCTTCCCTTCTCATTGTCCGGAAGAGCCTTGAGGACAGGGGTGAGGAACGCCAGCATCATGGCCGCCGTCGCGGTGTTGCTCATGAACATCGAGAAAATGGCGATGACGAGCAAGAATCCCAGCAGGACAAACTGTGGCTTCTTGCCGAAAGGCGCCAGCATCACCCGCGCGAGAGTGACGTCCAGGCCGTACTTGGTCGCCATGATGGCCAGCACGAAGCCGCCCATGAACAGCATCACCACAGGGTCGGCGAACGCCGCCATGATGCTCTTGTAGTTGACCAGCTCGCCGGCCTCCGGGGTGCAGAGGAAGCCGAGCCCCTTGTTGGACACGGTAAGCAGCGACAGCACTATGACTAGCACCGAAGTGGTCCAGTTGGGGATAATCTCAAACATCCACATCAGCGCGGCGAACACGAATATCGCAATCGTACGCTGCTGGGTCGCTGTGAGGGCGTCAATGCCGTAGAACGATGTCGGCACAGCCCAAAGGAAGATTGTGACTATCAGCACGAGCGGCAGCAGCACACAATACTTCACGTTGAATTTCTTGTTGGACATTATATGTAAATAATTTTGCCTAATCCTGCGCCGCAAAACGCGGCTGCAAAATTAGGCAAATAAAGATAATTTCAAAAACGCTGCGGCATTTCCCTACACTATCCCTTTCTCCAGCATGGCCGTAGCCACTTTCATGAATCCCGCGATGTTGGCGCCCTTGACATAGTCTATCGTCCCGTCCTCCTGAGTGCCGTACTTGACGCACTGCTCGTGGATGGACTTCATTATGTAGTGCAGCTTGGCGTCCACCTCCTCGGCGCTCCAGCTGATATGGCTAGCGTTCTGGGTCATTTCAAGCCCTGACGTAGCCACTCCGCCGGCATTGACCGCCTTGCCTGGGGCGAAGAGGATGCCATGGGCCTGGAAATACTTGATGGCATCCGGCTGGCAACCCATGTTGCTGACTTCGCAGCAGCACTGGCATCCGTTGGCGACAAGCTCCTTGGCGTCATCCTCCGAGAGCTCGTTCTGGAACGCGCAAGGCAGCGCGACATCGCAAGGGACGCTCCAGGACTTCTTGCCGGCGACAAAGCTCGCCTTGCCGGGGAACTTCACCGCCATGTCCTCAACCTTGTCACGGTTGGAGGCGCGCATCACGAGCATATAGTCTATCATCTCCTTGGTGATGCCGTCAGGAATCACGCAGACTCCGTCAGGGCCGGAGACAGTCACCACCTTGGCCCCGAGCTGGACCGCCTTGGTGGCAGCCCCCCAGGCCACATTGCCGAATCCCGAGAGAGCGACCCTCATGCCCTTGATGTCCTTGCCGGCATGATGCAGCACATGCTGGGTGAAATACAGGGCTCCGAAGCCTGTGGCCTCGGGACGGAGTATCGAGCCTCCCCATGTCGCGCCCTTGCCGGTGATGACCCCAGTGTTGTACTGGCGGGCGAGCTTGCAGTACATGCCGTCCAGATAGCCTATCTCACGGCCGCCGACACCCACATCACCCGCAGGGATGTCCTCATCCGGACCGATGCAGCGCCAGAGCTCCAGCATGAACGCCTGGCAGAAGCGCATGATCTCCGCGTCGGACTTGCCCTTGGGGTCGAAATCGGACCCACCCTTGGCCCCGCCCATCGGCAGGGTAGTGAGGGCGTTCTTGAACGTCTGCTCAAATCCGAGGAACTTGAGCATGGACGGTGTCACAGCCCTGTGGAAACGCAGCCCGCCTTTGTAAGGCCCGATGGCCCCGTTGAACTGGATCCTGTAACCGGTGTTGGTGCGCACCTCGCCGCTGTCGTCCACCCATGTGACACGGAACGTGTAGATGCGGTCCGGCTCGACCATGCGTTCCACGATGCGGGCCTGCTCAAACTCCGGATGGCGGTTGTAAACATCCTCTATTGACTCCAATACCTCTTGCACAGCCTGGAGATACTCTTTCTCCCCAGGGTACTTGGCCTGAAGCCTGGCCATAATCTCGCTTGTTTTCATTGCTGTAGGTAGTATGACTGGTTATTATTGTATGTATATGGATTCTTCACTTCGTTCAGAATGACATGCAAAATGGCTCACGGCAGGTCACTTGACTTCCCATGTGGAGCCGCTGTGGAGCAGCTCGTCCACAGTGTGTATCCTGG
>CAZKVW010000008.1:10967-28813 GCA_964556285.1 uncultured Muribaculaceae bacterium | reverse complement strand
TTGACTTCCCATGTGGAGCCGCTGTGGAGCAGCTCGTCCACAGTGTGTATCCTGGCCTTGGCGCTGACCTCTTCCAGCTGGCGCTGCACGCCCTCATCGTATGTGGGGGCCTCCACGTCCCTGATGACGCCGAGAGCTACTGGGAAATCCGGCTGCTTCATGTCAGCGAGCATGAGCTGGATGCCCAAGTTGTCGGCATGCGCGTCGTGGGTGAGGATATCATCCATGGTGACACCGTTCTCCCCTATTGTGACAACCTTGAGCGCAAGGCCGTCGAGGATTATGCCCTTGTCCTTGTTCTTGCCGAATATCATCTTCTCCCCGTGCCGCAGGACAATGGTATGGTCTGCACGGACGGAGGGGTCAGACAGGCCACGGTGCGCCCCGTCATTGAATATCACGCAGTTGGTGAGCATCTCCATAACGGAAGTCCCTTTGTGCCTCGCGGCTGCGAGCATTATCTGCTCGTTGAGAGAGACCTCGACATCCAGGCTGCGGGCAAAGAACGTCCCGCCAGCCCCAAGCACGAGCGAACCGGGAATGAACGGCTCCTCGACAGTCCCGTAAGGCGAGGTCTTGGTGACCGCCCCGAACTTGGAGGTGGGGCTGTACTGCCCCTTGGTGAGGCCGTAGATCTGGTTGTTGAACAATATCAGGTTGATGTCCACATTGCGCCGTATGGCATGGATGAAATGGTTGCCGCCGATAGCAAGCGCGTCACCGTCGCCGCTCGCCTGCCACACGCAGAGCGAGGGGTTGGCGAGCTTGATGCCGGTGCTGATGGCGGTAGCCCTGCCGTGAATGCTGTGGAACCCGTAGGTGGACATGTAATACGGCAGACGTGACGAGCAGCCGATGCCGGACACCACCACGAAATCCTCCTTGTTCTTGCCGAGAGCCTCGCTGACCTTGGGCAAGGCCCTCTGCAGGGCCGCCAGCACGGAATGGTCGCCGCAGCCGGGGCACCAGCGGACTTCCTGGTCGCTCTTGAAATCCTTGAACGTGAGATTAGCTGACATGACTTATCGCCTCCACGATTTCGCTTACCAGGAACGGCTGTCCCTGCACCTTGTTGCACTTGATGATGTTGACTCCCGGGCATGCCGCTCTCAAGTAGTCCGCGAACTGCCCCCGGTTGAGCTCGCATACGAGCACCTTGTCAAACGAGCGCAGGACTGCCTCCGTATTGCGCGGCAAGGGCTTGATATAGTCAAAATGCGCGAACGACAGCTCGACGCCGGACTCTCGGGCCTGAGCCACTGCAGAGAGGATGTGCCCGTAAGTGCCGCCCCAGCCCACGACCAGCAGACGGCCATGTGACGGGCCGTCCACTTTGAGTTCGGGGATGCACTGAGCTATCTTCTGCACCTTGGCCTCACGCAGCGAGACCATCTGCTCATGGTTGTCAGGGTCGGAGCTGATTACCCCGGCGCTGTTCTTCTCCAGTCCGCCGACCCTGTGCTCAAAGCCATTCTGACCAGGCACAGCCCAGCGGCGCACCAGCGTCTCGGGGTCACGCTCAAATGGCTTGAACTTGCCGTCTTCCGGCAGCTCAGCCGCGAACGGAGGGCGTATCTGGGGATAGTCGCTCATGCTCGGAATCAGCCAAGGCTCGCTGCCGTTGCCGAGGAACCCCTCCGAGAGCAGCAGGACAGGAGTCATGTGCTCAAGGGCGATCTTGGCGGCATTGAACGCCGCGTCAAAGCAACCCGCCGGGCTGTGCGCGGCCATGACCACGAGAGGGCATTCCCCGCTGCGCCCATAGAGCGCCTGGTCAAGGTCTGTCTGCTCCGTCTTGGTCGGGATGCCCGTGCTCGGGCCGGCCCTCTGCACATCGACGACCACGAGGGGAAGCTCGGCCATGACCGCAAGCCCCAAGGCCTCGGTCTTGAGCGACAGGCCCGGCCCGGAAGTGGTCGTGACGGCAAGGTCTCCGGCGTATGCCGCCCCTATGGCGGTGCATATCCCGGCTATCTCGTCCTCCGCCTGCATGGTCTTGGCGCCAAGGCCCTTGTACAAGGCCAGCTCCTCAAGTATCGACGTGGCCGGAGTGATGGGGTATGAGCCGCAGAAAAGCGGCAGCCCGGACTTCTCGGACGCGGCAAGCAGGCCCCAGGCAATCGCCTGGTTGCCGGTGATGTTGCGGTATGTCCCCTTGCGGGCATGCCGGACAGGGGCGATTGTATAAGTGTTGGCTATCGCCTGGATATTGGAGGCGTAGTTGTAGCCGTCAGTGAGCACCTTTTTGTTAGGCGCGACCACCTCCGGGCGCTTCTTGGCGAACTTCCTCTCGATATAGCCGTACACATACTCCACGGGACGGCTGTAGATAAAGCAAGCCATCCCGAGGGTGAACATGTTCTTGCACTTGCGTATGGACTTGGCATCCATCCCGCTGTCCCTCAGGCTCTCCTGGGTAAGGGTCGTGATGGGGGCGGCGATGATGGCGCGATCCTCCACATGCAGCTCCGTAAACGGGTCATCGGTCTTGAAGCCGGCCCTGGCCAGGGAACTGCTGTCAAACGCGTCCGAGTCCACCAGTATCATAGCATGACGCTTGCACCACTTGGCGTCGGCCATCAGTGCAGCGGGATTCATGGCGACCAGCAGGTCACAGAAATCACCCGGCGTAGAGACCTCCGAGCTGCCGATATGCACCTGGAAGCCGGATACGCCGGATACCGTGTCGTGCGGAGCGCGTATCTCCGCAGGATAATCGGGGAAAGTGGAAAGCCCGTTGCCATAGACAGCGGACATATTGGCGAACAGGGTGCCGGTAAGTTGCATGCCGTCACCGCTGTCGCCTGCGAATCTGATCACTACGTCCGTAGTGTCGATCACCCTATGTTCCATGGCTCAAGCTACTGGGCCTGTTGCTGTTGCTGGGCCTGAAGCTCCGCGTATAGGGACTCGAGCGTCCTGCCTTCGGCGATGCCGAGAGCCTTGCGGGCCGCAGGAGTCAAATCTGTGCTCTGTTTGTCATCAATGTAGATGACAGAATTGATGTCAAACACATAGATATAGCCGCCGGCCTTGGCCAGGTTGTTGACAGCTTCCATCGCCCGCTGCTGGATAGGGGCCATGAGCTGCTGCTGTTGCTGCTGGAGCTCGGTGGAGATGGACTGCTGGAACTCCTCAAGCCTCTGCTGGATGTCCCCCAGCTCTTTCTCCTTGCTCTGCCTGATCGCGGCAGTCCACTTGTCCGCATTCTGCTGGTAGGCATTCAGCTTGGACTGGTACTCCTCGTACATGGACTGGAAAGTCTCCTGCGCCTCCTTTTGCGAAGCTGATATGGTCGAACGCGCGGAATCCGCCGCCGGCATGAGCTGGATGAGCTCCTGCATATTGACATGCGCAAACTTTGGCTGGGCAAGACCGCTCAATGCAATGAGCGCCGCTGCGGCTGACAAAATCACTTTTTTCATGGTCTGCTATAAAAACGTTTTTATTGTTGGATTGTCATCAGAATTGCTGTCCTATCACGAAGTGGAACTGGCTCTTGCCGTTGGTGCTGTCGTCAAACCCGTATCCCCAGTCCACGCCGAGCAGTCCGACCATAGGGAGGAATATGCGCACTCCCACGCCGGCGCTCCTCTTGATGCGCAGCGGGTTGAAGTCGCGGATGTCCGCCCAGCAGTTGCCGCCCTCCAAGAATGTCAGGACATAGATGGTTGACTGGGGCTGGAGCACCACCGGATAGCGCAGCTCAACGGTAAACTTGTCATAGACGTTGCCGGCATACGCGTAGCCGTTGGAATTGTACGTTGACCTCTGGTAAGGCGTGAGCGAATAGTTGGAATAACCCCTCAACGCGATGATTTCCGAACCGTAGGTGCTGTATCCCGACATGCCGTCGCCACCGACAAGGAATCCCTCAAACGGGGAGTACCCCCAGTTGCGGTTGTAGTATCCGAGATAGCCGAACTGGGCTCTCGACATGAGCACAAGGTCTCCGGCAAGCTTGGTGTAATTGGCGGCGGAGAACTTCCACTTGTGGTACTCGATCCAGCGGTAGCGCTTCTCCGCACTCCATTTGGAGTAGTCTATATCCTTGTAGCTGTGCACCTTGGTTGGGTTTCCTGACGAATCCAGATTGCCCCAGTCCTTGCGGCGGAGCAGTGAGAACGGAGGAGTCAGCTGCACCGACAGGGAATATTCGCTGCCCGAGCGGGGGTAGATCTGCTGGTCGGAGGAGTTGCGCGAAAGGGAGAGAGTGTAGCTCAAGTTGTGCGCAATGCCGTCGTCAAAGATGAAATAGTTGGCATACCAGTTGGTCAGCTTGTAGGTCTGCCAGCTCAGGCCGTTGTACAGGACAAAATAGCTGTCAGGCCATTTGAGCCGCTTGCCGAGCGAAGCCGAGAAGCCGTATATCTCCATCTGCCGGTCGTGGTTGAGGATATTGAGGGCAAGGTAGGAGCTTGTCTGCCTGGTATAGTAGGTGGAGAGGCTCAGCGAGGTAGGCTTCTTGCCGAAGAGCCAAGGCTCCAGGAAACTGGCCGACAGGGCGGTGTAGTATGTGCCGTTGGTCTGGAAACGGAACGAGAGGTTCTGCGCGTCCCCAAGCGGCACCGGCCTCCATGCGGACTTGTCCAGCATGCGGCTGGTGGAGAAGTTGTTGAACGAGACGCCCACCGTGGCGACAAAAGTGTTGCCGCCCCATCCGCCGGAGAGCTCCAGGGTGCTGGAAGGCTTCTCTGTCACGTTATACACGATGTCCACGGTGCTGTTGAGCTGGTTGGGGACGATGGAATATCCCGTATTGGGGTCCATGATGGCCTCCGGGTCGAACTGCCCCAGGGAGGCTATTTCCCTGACTGACCTCTCGAAGTCCGACTGGGAGAAAAGGTATCCCGGGCGCGTGAACACCTGGCGGCGGATGACCTTTTCGTTGGTGAGGTCATTGCCGTTGATGATGATGTTGTTGAGCGTGGCCGGCTTGCCCTCCGAGATGCGCAGCTCCACATCGACCGAGTCATTCTGGATGTTCATCTCCACAGGGGTGATGTTGAAGAAGAGGTAGCCGTTGTCCCGGTACATCTTGGACACGTCATAGTCGGTCTGCTTGCCCCCGCCCATCAGGCGTTTCTGCATGGTTACCACATCGTAGGTGTCCCCTTTCTGTATGCCCAGTATGCTGTTGAGCACGTCCGTGGAATACACGGAGTTGCCTGTCCAGGTGATGTTGCGGAAATAATACTTGTCCCCCTCGTCAAACACGAAGTCGATGCCCAGCTTGTTGGGCTCCACGTAGTAGATGGAGTCCTTGACAATCCTCGCGTCACGGTACCCGGCCTCGTTGAACTTGCTTATCATGTTCTTCTTGTCATTGGGGTACTCCTTTTCGTCAAACTTCTTGCTGCTGAAGAAGTTGTACAGCTTAGCGGACTTTGTCTTCTTCATGCTGCGGGCGAGCTTGAAGTCGGAGACATTGTCGTTGCCCTCAAAGTTGATGGTCTTGACCTTGATCTTCTTGCCCTTGTCTACGGCAAAATTGACCCTGATGGCATTGCGGATGACTGTGTCGGCCTTGGTCTGGATGTCCACCTCCGCCTTGAGGAACCCCTTTTCGGCGTAGTAGTTCTTGATGACGTTGGTGGCCGATATCGCGACATAGTCGGAGAACTCCCCTCCCCTGCGCAGGCTGAGCCTCTCCATGAGGTCTTTTTCCTCACCCTTGCGCACGCCCGAGAATGTCCAGCGGGAGACCCTCGGCCTCTCCTTGATGTATATTTTGAAGAATGCTGACTTGCCGTCCTCACTCACCGAATCAATGCCCACGGCCACGTCCTCAAAGAAACGCTGCATCCACAGCCTCTTGACGATAGAAGAAATGTCCTCGCCGGGCACCGTCACCTCCATCCCCTTTTGCAGGCCTGTGAGCTGGATAATCTGCTGGCTGCTGAAATAGCTGTTCCCCTCCACCGCCACGGTATCAACTATGTAGGTACGCGGGTTGTTGTAGTCCACCACTACACCCCCGTCCTGCGACCGGAGCGGCACTGCAACCAGCGCCAGAACGGCGGCAGAGCAGAGTGTCTTCATCACATCCATATAACCTGCAAATATACTGAATTATTTGACTTTTCCATATCTGCGGTCGCGTGTGCAGTACTCCTCTACAGCAGCCCTGAATTCGGCGGCCCTGAAGTCCGGCCACAGCGTCGGGGTCACATAGAATTCCGAATAAGCCGACTGCCACAGCAGGTAGTTGCTCAGGCGCATCTCGCCGGAGGTGCGGATGATGAGGTCCGGGTCAGGCATGCCGCCCGTCACCAGATACGAGGAGAAATCCTCCATGCTGACATCCTTGCCGGAGGCGAAATCAGCAGCGGCCCGTCTTGCGGCCTGCAATATGTCCCAGCGTCCGCTGTAGCTCATAAACACCACCATGGTCATCGCGCTGTTGCCCGCAGTCATGCGCTCCAGAGAGTCTATGGCCTCATTGAGGGCGGGAGCCAGACGCTCGCGGTTGCCCAGAACCCTGAAGCGGACATCGTTGTCCATCAGTGTGGGGACCTCGTCCGATATGGACTTGAACATCAGGCGCATGATGGCGTCAACCTCCTCCCTGGGACGCCCCCAGTTCTCCTCGGAGAACGCGTACAGGGACAAGTACTTGACTCCCAGCCGCACCGCCTCCTCTGCTACCGCCCTGACGCTGGCCACCCCCTCGACATGCCCCGCGCTGCGGTCAAGCCCCCTCTCGCGAGCCCAACGCCCATTCCCGTCCATGATGATGGACACATGCTGAGGGATAGACTGGCTGTCAGACATTTGTACAGAAGTCGCTTAAGGTGATTAATCCTATGGCTCCGCATTACGGACATCTTCACCCCAGAACAATTTGCTTCTCAAGGCTCCGATGAAGTTGGTGCCGGACAGCCGGAGGCGTTTAAGCGAAAACTGTGCCACCGACACGGACAGCCGCACCTCCGGGCTCACGACCCAGTGCGCGTTGTCGCAGGTGTACATCACCTCCCCGTCCCGGGAGCGAACAGACAGAGTCAGCACACAAGAGGAAGGAACTATCAGCGGACGCACATTGAGATTGTGCGGGGCTACAGGCGTGATGACCAGCACCTTGGAGTCGGGCGTGCAGATAGGGCCTCCGGCGCTGAGCGAATATGCCGTGGACCCGCTGCTGGTCGCAACCAGCAAGCCGTCAGCCCAGTAGGTGGGAAGCGGCACCCCGTTGAGGACGACATTAACCCCCAGCATGGCGGATCCTATGCGCGTCAGGGACACTTCGTTGAGAGCGTACTGAGGATCTCCGCCGTCCACGCTCGACGCGAGCATCTCCCTCTCCTCTATGGACCACGCGCCCGAGCGGAACGCCTCGGATACCTGCTCGGGAGAATATTCGGAGAGGAATCCCATCCGGCCGAGATTGACGCCTATCACAGGGATCCCCTTGCGGCACGACATCCTCGCCGAGCTGAGGAATGTCCCGTCCCCGCCCACGCTCATCAGGAAATCCGTGCCGTCCGTGATGTCATCCTCGCAGGACACGTCATAGAACGTCGCGTCCATCTCCCCCATCAGATGCAAAAGCCTGCTGTCCGAGCGTTTCTGCGGAGTCTTGGCGTATATCGCAATCTTCATGGCTACAACAGGGAAATGGAATAGTTGTCGCCGTAAACGACACGGCGGACGGCGTTGTTGCCCCAACCCTCTCCTGTCCGGACGATGCGGAAATCCGACTGCAGGGCCCGCACTCTGCCGGAGCCGAGCCGCTCCATGCGCCTGCGCAGGCTCTCGCTTGTCGCAAAGGAGGATATGAAATACCACGCCGTGTCATAGCCCTGATAGGCGAACGGGCCCGGCTCCGTGCCGAACAGCGCCCTGTAGCGCATGACAAAGCTCTTGACTCTCGGGCTGTCGTAGTCCACATAATACCCGCAGACGACGTGGGCGCGGACATTGTGCAGGTTCTCCACCTCTATGGTGCTGAAACTGCGTATGCGCGAATGGCTGTAGAGCACCACGTCGTACCCGTCCTTGACTTTGATGAGGTTGATGTTGCGCAAGGCGTCATTGACAAAGGCCTCGTTGCCGGAGGCTATGACCACCCGGTTGGTGCCGGAAGAGGTCATCATGGCCTTGATCTCGTCAATCACCTTGCGTCCCTCCAGAATGCCGTATGCCAGCTCCCCGAACTCCAGCCCGGAGGCGGCAAGCGCATCGGTCACCGCCAGCAGGGCGGCATCCTTTTCCTGCAATACTATCAGCCTGTCCTCCGGCCCCATATCCTCACGGATCCATGCGGCCAGATCCTCGTCCTGGGCAGACACGGATGGCGGAGCCTGTATCACGTTGGGGGCAATCTGCGCCAGTGCCGCACCCTTGGGATCCAGAGGCGATATGACGGCGCAGCCCCTCGGGCACGCCCTCCTGACAGAGTCTATGTCAGCGGGCGAGACTGGCCCCAGCACGAAGTCGGTGCCCAGCATGCCAAGCCACGAAGTCCTCTCGGAGCCGACATCAACAACCGTGAGCCTGGACTTGACGCCCGCGTCCTCCAGATCCTTGGCCGCAAGGATGACTCCGGCATAGAAATCATAGGCAGACTCGTCAGGATTGCCGTCCTTGTCCAGGAACGGCATCATCAGGACGGCATTTACCCTGCTCTTGGGCGCGGCAAAGGCATATTCCTCGTCATCCTCCGCCAGCGTCGCGGACAGGGTGTCCGCAAGAGCGGCCGCAGAGGGCTCCACAGCTGCGGGAATGGTGTCCTGCGGCCCGGCCGTCACCGCGTCAGGGTCGTCCGGTATGCGCAGCCTCTGGCGGCGGGACAGCTTCTCGGATTTGAGGTTGTTGAAGCGCATGAGCGCCTCCTTGGAGACCCCGAACTTCTCCGCCACATCGTCAAGGTCCTCATACCATTTGACGACATAGACCTTGTACGACTGCGCAGCGCCCCCTCCGTCCTGCGCCGTGGCTGGCGAGGCGGACGACGCGAGCAGCACGGCTGCCGCGAGGACTGCAGTCCCGATGAGGCGCTTCACTCTTGCAGGGGTTCCTCTTGTTGCTATTTCTGGGAGTTCTTGGTCTTGATGTACTCCTCGTTGAGACCTTTGAGAATCTCGTCAGTGATGTCAAGCTCCGGGCTGCCGGCGATGACTGGGCCGCCCTGATTGGCTATAATCAGAGCGTACTGCTTGGTCTCGTTGTACTTGTCCACGTAGGTCTGGATGGCGTCGAGGATCTGGTTCTGCATCACGGAGAGCTCCTCGTTGATGTCCTGCTGCTTCTGGGCGGCGTAGCTGTTGAAGTCCTGCTCACGCTGCTGGAGCTTCTTGTACTGCTCCTCAGCCGTAGAACGAAGCAGCAGCCCCTTGTTGATCTTGTCCTGAAATTCGTTGCCGTCTTTCTGGAGCTTGTTGCCGCGCCTGGTGACCTCGTCCTGGATGCCCTGCACCTTGGTCTCCACAACGGAGCGCAGGTCGTTGGCCATGTCGTACTCGCTGATGACCCGGGTCAAGTCGAAATACACTATCGCGCCCTTCTGCGCCACAGTCTCCGCGACCTGCTCCCCCTCCGGAGCGCTTTCCTTTCCTGACTGCTGCTTGCAGCCGGCGACAATGACAGCGGCCGCCGCCACAGAGAGCGCCGCCATGCTGACGATGAGTGATGTTTTTTTCATCTTATGATTTGAGTTTTGTTTGCTTTTCAATGGCCACAGGAAGACAAAAATACTAAAAATTCTTTATCTCCCTCAAATAAGCCTTTATGCTTTGCTCCAAACCCATGTACAAGGCGTCGCAGATGAGGGCGTGGCCAATGGAGCATTCGTCAGTCCAAGGGATGGTCTGCACAAAATGCCGGAGGTTGTCCAGATTGAGGTCGTGCCCGGCATTGAGCCCCAGCCCGCACTCCCGCGCCGCCTTGGCGGCCTCCAGATAAGGGGCGACCGCCCGTTCCGGCCCGAAAGGATACTCGCTGGCATAGGCGGCCGTGTACAGCTCCACCCTGTCGGCTCCTGCCTGTGCCGCGCAGCGGGCCATCTCCGGGTCCGGGTCTATGAATATGGACACCCTGATGCCCCGGCTGTGAAAGGTCTTGCAGACCCCGGAGAGGAAATCCATGTGAGCGGGGATGTTCCAGCCCGCGTTGGAGGTCAGGGCGTCAGGAGCGTCAGGGACCAGCGTCACCTGATCCGGCACGACCTCCATGACAAGATCCACGAACTGCGGGATCGGGTTGCCCTCTATATTGAACTCGGTATGCAAAGTGGGGCGGATAGCCCTCACATCGCTGTACCTGATATGACGCTCGTCAGGCCGGGGATGGACTGTTATGCCCTCCGCCCCGAAACGCTCGCAGTCGAGCGCGGCCTTTTCCACGTCGGGGAGATTGCCGCCCCTGGCATTGCGCAGGGTGGCGATCTTGTTGATGTTTACACTCAGTTTTGTCATGGTCTGTTACCGTCATGCGGCGGAGAGCAGTTCCCGGGCGTTGGCGACAGCGGCTGGCGTGACTGCGGAGCCGCTGAGCATGCGGGCTATCTCCATCACACGCTCCTCCTTGCCGAGCCTCTCCACCCGGGAGGACATGCCGTCCTCCGATTTGGACACCAGGAAATGGGCGTCCCCTTTGGCTGCCACCTGCGGCAGGTGCGTGATTGCAATCACCTGCATGTGCCGGCCCATGTCGCAGATCATCGAGCCCATCTTGTCCGCGACGCTCCCGGACACGCCGGAGTCTATCTCGTCGAACACCATGGCCGGCATGCTCGTGTGCTCCGCCATGACAGCCTTGAGGCAGAGCATTATGCGCGAAATCTCGCCGCCGGACACGCACTTGGCCACGTCAGCGGGGCGTCGCCCTGCGGCATCGAAGAGGAATGCCGCCTCATCGCTCCCCGAGGCGGACATCGCGGCTTCCGAGACGGAGACCTCAAAGACAGCGCTTCCCATCTCCAGAAAATGCAGGCCCTCCGTAATCCTGCGGGAGAGCGGGCCTGCCGCCGCAAGCCTGGCGGAGCGCAAGGCCTCCGCGCTGGCTGCAATCTCCTCGTCAACATGAGCCGTCTCCTCCTGCAGGGCCGCCCGGCGCTCCTGCAGAGCGGAGGAGTCAAAGAGCAGCTCCGACAGGGCATCCCTCCTTGCTATCAGCTCATCGACGGTGGAACACTTGTGCTTGCGCATCAGCTCGTAGAGCTGCGACATGCGCTCCTCCACAGCCGACAGGCGCTCCGGGGAGAAATCCGTCCCCTCCCCGAGGGCTGACACCTCCGAGAATATGTCCTCCACCTCTATGCGGGCGGTCTCCAGCCGTTCTGCCAGGGCGGCCGCAGGGGCTATATAACCTCCCAGCCTGCGCAGGAGGCGCACGGACTCTTTGAGCGCATGCGACAGGCCCTGGCCGTCCTCGGCCGAAGAGGCGTTCTGCTCCTCAACGGAGCGGAGCAGCTGGCCTATCTCCTCAGCGTTGGCAAGCTGCAAGTGCTCTGCCTCCAGCTGCGTCTCTTCGCCGCTCTCCAGATGCGCCGCAGCGAGCTGGGCGTACTGGGCCTCGTTGTATTCGCGTTCCTCGGACATGCGCGAGAGCCGCGCGTCCAGATCCGCCATCTCTCGCACAAGGGACTGTCTCCGCCGCCACAGGACGGCATGCGCGGACAGCCGCTCCTCATTGCCGGCAAACAAGTCCAGCACCGAGAGCTGGAACGCGCGGTCTGTCAGCCGCAGGCTCTGGTGCTGCGAGTGTATGTCCAGCAGATGCGGGGAGAGCTCCGCCAGCAGCGAGAGCTGCACGGGAGAGTCGTTGACAAAGGAGCGCGACCGGCCGGAAGAGTATATGACCCTGCGGATGACAAGGCTGCCGCCGTCCCACTCCACGTCTCCAAGCGCGTCAATCCATGAGCGTTCCTGCTCGCCGCGCACCTCAAACTCGGCCTCGAGCACGCAGGAGCCGGCCCCCGCCCTGATGACGGACGCGTCAGCCTTGCCGCCCAGAATCAGGGACAGGGCCCCTATGAGGATGGACTTCCCCGCCCCGGTCTGGCCCGTGACAATGACAAGACCCTCCGGAAACGTGAGGTCCAGAGAGTCTATCAGGATGTAGTTGCTGATATGTAACGACTTGAGCATCGTCAGGATTCCCCGTTACTGGAGATCCTTGTCCTCGCTCTGCGCTTCGCGGTAAAAAAGGTCCCCCTCCTCAAACTCGGCAATGGCGATGAGATCCGGCTTGGGCTGCTTCTCGTAGTACTTGGATATCTCTATCTGCTCCTTGTTCTCGAACACCTCTTCCATGGTGTCGCGCTCGTTCTTGAAGTCTTCGAGCTTCTTGGACAGCTCCTTTTTCTCCGCCAAAGCTATCTGGTTGGCCCTCTTGTAGAGTATGACGACTGTCTCGTAGATGTTCCCCGTAGGCTCTGCAAGGTACTTCACGTCCCTGGTGATAGTGTTGGACGGGACATTCTTCGGTTTGATTTCCATGATTCTGTATTATCCTTTCACAAGTGATACCGCCGCGTGGGGGCGGAAAGTTTCAATTTTTTTTGCGGAGCTTGATGAAGTCCCTGTCGGAGAGCTTGTCATCATCCTCCTCGACCACGTTCTTGCCCAAGGCACGCTGGGCACGGCGGTACATCACGTCCAACTCCCTCTTGTAGCGGGAGTCAGGATACTCCCCGGCGAAATTGAGATAGTCGTCCGTGAAGTCCAGATACCTGTCCCGCTGCTTCTCCGGAATGCTCTCGTGAGCGTATTTGTAGGAGGACATGGCCGTGTAATAGAGGATGTCCTCACGGTAGCGGTTGTCGGCGTCATCCTTGAGGACATTGCGCAGCGCGGTGCGGGCGGCGAGGTAGTCCTCCATCTTGTAGTAGAGCCTGGCATTCTCGTAGGCCTTGCGGTCCAGCCTGTCGGAGAGGTCGCCAATCATCTGCTCGCAGGTCTCAAGATGCTCTGTTCCGGGATAATTGGTGAGGTATTCCGTGATGGCGGACAGGCATGCCGTCGTGGGCTTCTGATCCAGCTCATAACGCAGCGTCTGCCGGTAGAGGCAGTCGAGCCTGAGGTAGGAGGCGTTCTCGGTAAAAGGGCTGCGGGGGAACTTGGTGATAAAACTGGTAAAATTGGTCTCGGCAGTATAGTAGTCCTTGTACTTGTAGTTGCTGAGCCCCCAGTAGTACTGCACCGTGTCCTCCTGAGGAGTCCCGTTGGTCACCACCGATATGGACTCGAAGAGGGCGGCCGACCTGTTGTACTTGCCCTTGTTGAAATAGTCAAACGCCGCAGCGTACTTGGCTTCGGTGTCATTGCCATTAAGCAGGGTCTCGTAAGCGGACTTGCAGGAGACCGCGCCCGCCGCGATGGCAAGCGCGCAGATCGACAGCGGCAGTGTATGTGTTGAGTGTCTCATCTTATTGCATTTCCTTGAGGAAGCGGTCAGCGTCGAGGGCGGCCCGGCATCCTGACGCCGCAGCGTTGACGGCCTGACGGTATCTGGGATCCTGCACGTCACCGGCGGCGAACACGCCTGGGAGGCTCGTCTCTGACGTCCCTCCCTTTGTCACGATGTACCCGCTCCCGTCCGTTTCCAGCCACTGGGCGAACAGCTCCGAACAAGGGTGATGGCCTATCGCGAGGAAAAAGCCGTCCACCGCTATATCAAAAACAGTACCATCATCGCGTCCGATCCGCGCCCCGGTCACGCCGGCCCCGTCTCCGAGCACCTCCCGGGTGTTGCAGCCCCACAGCATCTCTATGTTGGCCGTCCCCGCGACCCTCTCTTGCATGACCTCTGAAGCGCGGAGCACATGCCTGCGCACAATCATATAGACCTTGCGGCACAAGGAGGAGAGATACAGGGCCTCTTCGCATGCCGTGTCGCCGCCGCCGACGACAGCGACATCCTTGCCCCTGTAGAAAAAGCCGTCGCAAGTGGCGCAGGCGGACACTCCAAGCCCTTTGTAACGATCTTCGGAGGGCAGGCCAAGGTATCTGGCCTGGGCGCCGGTGGCCACTATCAGCGTCTGCGCCAGAACCTCCTCCCCGTCGTCCAAGGAGACACGCCACGGCCTTGAGGACAGATCGGCCGACACCGCCACGCCCCTGCGCACATCCGCGCCGAACTTCTGCGCCTGCCGCTTCATGGAGTCCATCAGGGTGAGAGGGTCAATCCCGTCGGCAAAGCCGGGATAGTTCTCCACCACCGTAGTCGTGGTCAGCTGCCCTCCGGGGGCAGGCCCCTCATAGAGCAGCGGACTCATCCCGGCGCGGGCGGCGTATATTGCGGCGGTGTATCCCGCAGGCCCCCCGCCGAGTATAAGGCATTTGGTCTCAGTCATATCAATGTCAGTCATTCCGGACGGCAAAGATAATCAAATAAAAATTAGTATTTTTGTGCATTTGTAAATACTCACAATCTCGATTGAGACATGAATTCACCTGCACGCGTTATCGGACGCCTGGCGGCGTTCGCACTGCTGACAGTCCCGGCGGCATCCTGCCTCAAGAGCGGGGATTCTTCCTGGACAGGCTATTCGTTTGTCCAAGTGGAGTCCGCCAAGACCCTTAAGACCGACTCCGGCATCACATTCAACGTCATTGCCGACGAGACAAACGGCGGCTGGGCCCAAGAAAACAGGCTCTACATCGGATATTCGTTCGACGGGGACAACGTCACCAGCACCGTCTATGACATCACGCTCACTGACTACGCCCCTGTGCAGGTCAAGAGCGCGCTCTATAAGAGCCAGGCCGACTCGACCGTCTACGGGAATGACCCGGTGCAGTTCTACGGCGGAGGGATTTCCGGCACGTCCCCGGGGCGTTATCTCAACGTGCTGGCCTGCTACACAGCCCTCAAAAGCTCCAGCACAGTCCACACCGTGGACCTTGTGATTGACGACGGCGACGCTGCGGACGACGGGACAATCCATGCCACGCTGACGCACAACGGCTCGGGGGAAGTGTTCGGCAACTCCTCCATTTCCTCCTCGGATCTCGAGATGGTCTACAAATACCTCTCTTTCCCGCTTGACGAGATTGTCACGGGCAGCGAGAGCGAAATGGTGGTCAGTTACACGTTCTACGCCTACAGCAACGGCTATATCACCAATTCCACAAACACTTCAACGGTTACAGTCATTCTCAAATAAACTCCGCTAATGGACCAGAACACTCGAAAAAGGTACAGCTACTGGCAATGGAGGACCATCATCGTGTCGATGGTCGTGTATGCCATCTATTATTTTGTCAGGAAGAATTTCTCCATCGCCATGCCGGGACTCACGGCGGAGTACGGCATCTCCAACACGAGTTTCGGCATCATCATAGCCATAGGCTCGCTGATCTACGGGCTGAGCAGGTTCATCAACGGATTCATCGTGGAGAGGGTCAGCACCAAGGTGTTCATGGCCGTGGGGCTGCTGCTGTGCGCAGCTGCCAATTTCGGATTCGGATTCGGGGCTGACTTGAGCTACCTCATCACCGGTGTGCATGAGGGTCCGCAGTTCGTCAACATGCTCGTGCTCGTGATGGGCGTGACCATCGTGCTCAACCAGTATTTCCAAGGCTTCGGCTACCCTCCATGCGCACGTATGCTGCCGCAGTGGATAGCTCCCGGCGAGCTTGCCACCAAGATGAGCATCTGGAACACCTCGCATTCCATCGGAGCGTTCTGCGCAGTGGTGGTATGCGGCCTCATCATGACCAATCTGGGCTCTGACCTCAGCGGGGACAGCAGCGTCGTCAGCCGCATCACCGCCAATCTAGCGTCAAGCATCAAGGGCTGGGACGCGATGCCGGCAGCCGAGCAGGCCGCAAAGGTAATGAGCTACGCCGGGCACTACGGCGCATGGAAGATGTGCTTCATCATCCCGGCCATAGTGGCCATATGCGGGGCCATCCTCTGCCTGCTCGCCCTCAAGGACACGCCGCAGAGCGTCGGACTGCCGGAAGTGGAGGGGACTCACACGGGCAAGGAAGCTACCGAGGGCAAGAAAGGGGCGCACAAGGCTTTCCTGGAGCACATGGTGTTCAAGAACAAATGGGTCTGGATGCTTGCCATAGCCAACATATTCGTCTATGTCCTCAGGATGGGAGTCCTCGACTGGGGGCCGAAGTTCCTAACCGAGGACAGAGGCATGAACATCAACGGAGCGGCATGGTCTGTGGCCGTGTTTGAGCTCACGGCCATAGTGGGCACCATATTCGCGGGATGGGCATCCGACCACATCTTCAAGGGCAAGTCGCACAGGATGTGCCTCTTCAGCATGCTGGGGGCTGTCCTGTTCCTGGGGCTGTTCGCCCTAGTGCCCATGCCGACAGTAGCGTCCACCATAGTTCTGGCTCTCAGCGGGTTCTGCATCTACGGGCCGCAGGCTCTCATCGGCATCGGCTCGGCCAACCAGGCGACCAAGGAGGCGTCCGCGACCGCCAACGGGCTCGCGGGCATCTGCGGGTACATCGGCTCGGCCCTGTCCGCCTTGGGAGTGGGCTTCATCGCAGACCATTTTGGCTGGACGTCGGTGTTCATCACGTTTATCGTCGTGGGGTGCGTGGGAGCGGTCGTGTTCGCGCTCATGTGGAAAGCCCCGCGTGACGGGTACGAGAGGTCGCAGAAGTTTACCGCCTCGCTGTCCGGGGCTGACACAAAGGAGTAGAGTTGAAACTGCTGTCCCGGATATGGCTGCCCGCAGCCGTGGCAACGGTATTGGGCGCACAGATGGCCCCGTCCGACGCGCGTGAGGAGGGGATGCCGTCCGGCATGCCCGCCCCGGTGCAGGACACGGTCATCTACCCGCAGGACGGATACCGCAGATTCTGGGACCCGGATGAGGTGAAGTCATCGGAAAAGATTGACGACAGCCTGACCGCTGGCGGGGCACTGGGCTTCGGGGAGGAGGATGAGGGCTATTACAGCGGCAGGCCGGCGGCTCTCGACTCCCTGACGGCCCCTGACTCGCTGAGGCTGTCCGCCCCGTTCCGCTACAAGTACTTCGCCGCGCTGAGCGACTCGCTCAGCCATGTCTATATAAGGGACTCGCTCATCAACGCCGGAGACTCGCTGGACTGGCCTGTGCTGGACTCCCTGTACGCCGCCGACTCCGTGGTCGCGGCAAAGCTGGCGTTCCAGGCATGGTACGCCTCCCTGAGCAAGACCGACCGCAAGAAATACGACGCCGAGCAGCTCGCGCAGGTCAAGCTCGCCCGCATGGACAGCATTGCGGCGGTCAAGGACAGCATCAAGGCCTATAAGGACAGCGTGCTGGAGAACACCCCGCGCATCCTGGAGTCCTACGTGTTCAGGGACTCGCTGCGGTACAGGCGCATACTGTCATGGACTCACGACAGGGACTTCCACAATGTCAGGCTGCGGGAGACGGACACGGCATACAATTACAGGTATTACGACTTCCCGTTTGAGAGGGACAACCCCGGAGGGGTCTGGCTCGGCATATCCGGCAGCCCCGTGCTGCCCTACGACATCACCAAGCGGAAGCGGGAGGACGGGGTGTATTTCTATGACGCGCTCAGCTCGTGGACGTACACGCCCGAGACCCTGCCCATGTACAACACCAAGACCCCTTACACAGAGCTGAGCTATACCGGATCCCTGCTGACCGGGTCGAGCAAGGGGTCTGACAACCTGCACCTGCTCACCTCGCAGAACATCACGCCGGCCTTTAACATCACCCTGATGTACGAGCGCTTCGGCGCGGAGGGCAACATCTCCAACGAGACCACCGCCAACAAGACCACGACCATCAGCGCCAATTACACAGGCAAACGCTATCTCGCTCACGCGGGAATCATACGCAACAAGGTCAAGCGGTCGGAGAGCGGGGGCATCACCGACAACATGTGGATACGGGACACTACCGTTGACTCCAG
>CAZKVW010000008.1:5694-10867 GCA_964556285.1 uncultured Muribaculaceae bacterium | reverse complement strand
AGAGCGGGGGCATCACCGACAACATGTGGATACGGGACACTACCGTTGACTCCAGAGAGATCGCTGTTGCCCTGTCCGATGCCTCCAGCCAGACCGTCAAGACCACATTCTTCATCGACCAGCAGTACCGGATACCTCTGTCGGCATTCAAGGAAATGGGGCGGAAAGTGGCCGCCCTGGCCTCCGGGAAAGGGCGGAAGAGCGCGAAGAAAGAGGCTCCGGGCGAAGACGGCGGCTCCGAAGCCCAAGCGGATCTCGCGGATGACTCCGCAGCGGCGAGGGCAGATGCGGACGGGCCTGAAGCCGCTGGAGGAAACGGCATTGGGGAAGACGCGGATGACCCCGACCCGGAGGACAACATGGACATGACGACCGCGTTCATAGGGCACAGCAGCGACTGGAGCGTGTACACCAGAAGCTACAACGACAACCTGACCACCACGGACGAAAAGAGCTTCTACGGCAATGTGTTCAACTACAACCCTGTCACATCGGCTGACTCTATGAGAGTCACCAAGCTGGACAACAAGGTGTTCCTCCGGCTGCAGCCATGGCGCAGCGAGGCCGTCGTGTCCAAACTCGATGTCGGGGTCGGGGAAAAACTCATGCATTACTGGCGTTTTGACCCGAGCTACCTCAGCGCGGGGTCTTCGGCCGCATGGCATTCGACTTACGTGTACGCCGGCATCAACGGCATGCTTGGGGCCAATTTCCGCTGGGACGCTCTGGCGCACAGCTCTCTCATCGGGCAGGAGGCCGGAGACTTCGACATCTGCGCCAACACCGGCTGGAGCTTCTTCCCGTTCCGCAAGGCGAGGACAAGCCCTGTCACGATAGGGCTGCATTTCGAGTCCTCCCTCAAAGAGCCTGACTGGTACACCCAGCACATGATGACCAACCATTACAGCTGGGAGGGAGGCTTTGACAAGACCTCCACCACACGCGTCAGCGGCAGCATAAGCATCCCGCGCTGGAACATGGACGCGGAGGTCACATACTCCCTGCTCGCTGACAACATCTGGTACGACACCCTGTCAGTCGCCAGACAGAACAGCAAGGCCATGAGCGTGATAGGGGTCTCCCTCAACAAGAATTTCGTCATCGGCAAGACACTGCACCTGGACAACAGGGTGCTGCTGCAATACTCCTCCGACAAGGACGTGCTCCCCCTCCCCATGATAGCCCTGAATGCCAGATATTACGTGCAAATGACCATCGCCAAGGTGCTCTCGCTTCAGGCCGGGGTCAGCGCATGGTACACCGACAGCTGGTACAGCCAGGCGTGGAATCCGGCTCTCGGGGTGTTCTACAACCAGAAAGAGCAGAAGTACGGCAACGCCCCAGTGTTCGACGCGTTCGTCAACATGCAGTGGAAACGTGCCTGCATCTTCGTGAAGTGGGAGAATGTCGGGATGGGCTGGCCTCTAGACCATGCGGACTATTTCACAGCCCACCATTACATCCGCCCGCAGAGGTCTCTCAAGTTCGGGATATTCTGGCCGTTCTACACCCAGGACGGCAGCAAGGGAGGGCATTCCGCAGGAGGAGGTGACTCTTCCTCGCCGGGAGGCTCGGGCGGACTTCAAAGAGCCTCTGACTGACATGAGGCACGCCGGCATCACCAGCATCGTCATCATAGCCGCAGCCGCAGGAATCGCGGCAGCCGGACTGCGCCTGACCCGCAAGAGCGAGCCGCCATTCCAGATGCCGGAGCATCTGACCTGCGTTCTGAAAGTCAGCCGCCGCATAACGGAGGCCGACGGATATGCGGCAGGCTATTGCTACGACCTCCTCAAACGATTCGCCGCAGACAACGGCTGCGGCATCGACATCATGGTGGCGCAAAGTTCGGACAACTGGGCCGATTCGCTGGCTGCTGGCTGCTGGGACATCGTGGCAATGACCCTGCCCGGAGACGGGCTGCCGGACTCGCTGTCCGTGACGGCTCCGGTGGACAGCATGGCGCTGTGGATTGTCAGTCCGCGCATGGAGGGGGCTACAGGCATCATAGACCGTTGGCTGGAGGACTATTACAGCAGCGAGGAGTATCCGGCGCTGCACCGGGCGTTCTCTGACGGGATCGGCAACCCGCATATCGCCCTGGCCCGCAGGGTGAGGCGCGAGCATTTGAGCCCCTACGACAGCCTGATCAGACGCTATTCTGCGGAGATAGGCTGGGACTGGAGGATGCTGGCCGCGCTGATTTGGCAGGAGTCGCATTTCCATATAGAAGTCATGTCCAGCCGAGGGGCGGCCGGTCTCATGCAGATTGCCCCGTCCACCGCCGACCGGTATGAGTTGGAGGACCTCCTCGACCCGGAGGAGAACATCCGCACCGGAGTCAGGCACCTGAGCGGGCTGCAGCGGATGTTCCGCCGGAGGGTGGACGGACGAGAGGAGCTGCACAAGATCACTCTCGCCGCATACAACGCCGGCCCGGGGCATATCAAGGACGCGCTCGACTATGCAGACCTGACCGGATCCAACGGACGCGACTGGAACACGGTGGTGAGCATGCTGCCCGCGCTGTCTGACAGCAGCATAGTGGCACAGACCGATACCATCAAGCACGGGGTGTTCAAGGGGGTGGAGACCGTCAATTACGTGGACAGCGTGCTGGAGATGTACGACGTGTTCAGGCAGCTGTGTCCCGACGGGCAGCCTACTCGGCCTTGACCGTCTGGGCGGGGTCTACCCGGCTGATAAAGCGGCATGGGATGAGCAGCAGCGCCATTATCAGCACATACGCCGCCAGGTCAGCCGCCAGCACCGACGGGACATCTGCCGCGACCGGGACGTACGAGACGAAATAATTGTCGGGGTTGAGCCTGATGACGTGGGTGAGGGACTGCACGGCGCAGAGGCCCAGGGCAATGAGATTGCCGAGGACCATCCCTTTGAGGACCAGCACGGAGGACATCTTGAGAAACACTGCCGACACCCCGCCGTCAGTCATGCCCATGGACTTGAGCAGCCCGATGGTGGAGATGTTGCGGAAGAGCAGTATCAGCAGCCCGGAAATCATGTTGAACCCCGCCACCACCGTCATCAGTATGATGATGAACAGCACGTTGAAATCCAGCAGTCCGAGCCAGTCAAAGAGCCTGGAAAAACGGCTCACAGATGAGCTGGCGACCAGTTGCTCGTCAATGTCCCGGGCCGAGAGCATCGCCACCGCGCCAATCTCGTTGCTCTTGGCCTGGATGTCCGCCGGGGAATGGCAGTCCTCGGACAAGGTGATTTCCAAGGCGGAAGCCGTGCCTGGCCCCCAACCGTTGAGCCTGCGCAAGTCCTCTATGCCGGCATAGACGATGAGCGACTCGTCCATGTCGAGCATCGGCTCATACACCTCCCCGACCGTGAAATTGCGGGCCTTGACCCGTTCCCCCACAAAGTAGGCAAACATCCTGTCCCCTTCTGACAGGGACAGCATCTCGGCGAGCCGCCGGGGAATGCGCACATGCAGGGATGCGGTGTCGGCTGCCGTACCCTTGAACATCACCCCGTGTATGGACTCCCCTGATTTGACTATGCCTGTCCTGTATATCACAGGCGCGATGTCCTTGACCCCCCTGACAGCAGAGATTGCCTCCATGTATGAGGGGGACGCGGGAATGGGGTCATGTTCGCCGGCATAGTCCAAGTCGTGCGGGGCCAGCCGGACATCTCCCGCGAGGACGGATACGGCAGAACGTATTTCCCGGCGGAAACCGGAGCAGACGGCAATGGCGACAATCATCACGATGAATGACACCGCGACGGACACCTCGGCCGCCCGGCCGGAGAACCTGAGCCTGCTGGCTATGTATCCGGAGGCGCTCACTTGGCGTTTTTGAGAGCCTCGAGCCGCACGGCTGCGGAGTTTCTCTCCTGCTCGTCAGGAGACACCTCGGCCAGGCGCTGGAGATATTTGCGCTCCAGCTTGGTGTTGCGGTCCTTGCGGGCTATCAGCACGCAGTTCTTGATGGCCGCGTAGTCGTCAGGAGCTATTTTGAGCGCTTTCTGATAATATTTGAGAGCCGTCTTGGAGTCATGCTTCCATGTCAGGTACCAGCTGCCCATGTCCGAGATGAAACGCGCGTCGCGCGGATGATACCTCGCCATCCTTTCGGCCACCGTCTTGAAAGCCTCCATGGACACAGGAGACCCTATCCGGAAAAAGTCATAGCACACGTCCTGCACCGCAGCGCCGAAATAATCCTCGTCCACATCCTGCCCGTCGTATGTCCACTGCGGATGTGATGTGGCATCATAGTCTATGATGGCCATCAGCGACTGCAGGGCCATGTCAGGGGACTCCCCCTCATAGTTGATCAGGGCGTTTACCTTGCTGATGCGCAGGTCGAGGGCATGAGGGTTGAGACGAATGACCTTGTCAAGCGCATCACAGGCCTTGCTGAACATCCCATCGTCAAACTCCGTCACCTCAAAATAGTTGATTTTGTGCCCGGTGCTGTCGTCAAGCGAGAGCAACGGCTTGGCTCCCATGTACTTGTCCCTGTCAAGCGGCTTCACCTCAGAAGACTGGGATTTCTGGTACCAGTAGATGAACTTTGCCGTCAGCATATTGGGGTCGTCCGGCCAGTCGGCCTCCCATTTGCCGACGAGGGTCTCAATGCCGAGGCCGGTCGTGCCGAGCCTGGAGCGCAGCAGATTGTAGCGTTCAAGGTACTCCTGGGCCGAAGTCTTGGCTGGAGATGAGACTTGGGGCGGAATATTAGCCGGGGCCTCGCCCGGGGTGCGGGCGGCCGCCCGGGGTGTCGCAAGAGAAATCACGCCGGCAAGAATTGCCGCTAAATAACACTTCATCGTCTGTCGTTTATATCCATCAATATGCGCCGCCGGGCGGGCAGCAGGTTGTTGCACCTGGAGCCGATGTTGTTGACCATCCCGAGCGGAAGTGAGCGGAAGCACAGCACAAGACGGCCTCTGGGGGCATCCGGCAGGGGGAACGAGTCCCCGTGGAGAAACCGCAGCGCGGTGCGCCTGTCCACTTCGATGCAAGGATAATCATTTTTGTTGAAATCTATGCGCAGCGCCTCGTCCGGATCGGGACTGTCCTTGCGCCCCGGCTTTCTGTCATTCTGCGCGCCGGGCTTTCTGTCATTCTGAGCGCCGGGCTTTCTGTCATTCTGAGCGCCGGGCTTTCTGTCATTCTGAGCGCCAGCGAAGA
>CAZKVW010000008.1:0-5594 GCA_964556285.1 uncultured Muribaculaceae bacterium | reverse complement strand
GGCTTTCTGTCATTCTGAGCGCCGGGCTTTCTGTCATTCTGAGCGCCAGCGAAGAATCTCCTGCCCCCGCCCGCCGCGCTCCCGTCAGGCATTCCCCCTGTCTTGCGCAGGGCGGCGACATACTGTCCCTCCCCCGGGACAAAACCCGGCATCAGCAGATAACCGAGCGCGGTCTTGACTATGCCCTCAAACGGAGCGTCCCCGCCCGCAGTGAGAGGCTCGCCCCCGAGCTGGCCGCATATCCAGCGGACAGCTCCGTCATTCTCGGCCTCCTCGAACGTGCAAGTGGAATACAGCAGCACTCCTCCGTCCCGCAGGGCCGGCCACACGTCGGCAATTATGCGCCTCTGGCGTTCCGCGCACATCTCCACCACCTCCGGTGACCACTCGCGCACCGCCTGCGGGTCTTTGCGGAACATCCCTTCGCCGGAGCACGGCACATCGGCGAGGATTATGTCAAAACATCCTGTCATTCTCCCAAGCGCCGCAGGCGCTGCGGAGGTCACCTTCACTTGCGGGTCGCCCCACCGCGTAACATTGTCCTCCAGCACAGCCGCCCTGCGGCGCACCACCTCATTGGCAGTCAGGGAGAACGCGTCTCCGTACGCCATGCGCATGGAGGCCGCCATGTCGGTGGTCTTGCCTCCCGGGGCGGCGCACAGGTCAAGCGCGTTTACACGCCCGTCCGGAAACACCTCCGCCAGCGCCTGCCTGAACACATGCCCGACGAACATCGCCGACGAGTCCTGCACGTAATACGCCCCAGCATGCAGCATGGGGTCGAGCGTAAATGACGGCCTATCCTGCAATACCCTGCCATAGCTGCTCCATGGCACCTGAGACGCGCCCGCAAACTGCGCCCCTCTCTTGAACGGATTGAGCCTGACGGAGACAGCCGCCCTCTCATGCAAGCCCTGCATGAGACGGGAGGCCTGCGCAAAGGGCATCATCCCCGAGAGCCGCTCCCGCCAGATGGGGCTGTCAATGCTGTCCATCCGCAGCTTCAGCTTTTGGGGCCGGAACTGCCCGGAAATCCGAGGCTTGAGAGATCCACGCCCTCAGGCATGCGTCCTTCGGAGACAGCCACGAGCGAGTCCACAATCTTGTCCATAGCCTCCTGTATCTTGCTCCCGAAGATCATCTTCATCATCATGTTGAGATCCGCGTCCAGCTCCATCCAGAAATCAGTCTTGCCTCCCTCGGCAAAGCTGTCAAAGTGCAGGGTCAAGGAGAAACGGAACGGCGCCCCGTCGTCCTCCAGCGTTATCAGGCTGTACGGCTGGCGCCTTGTGACCTTGCCCCCGATGTCCATGCCCTGCACGCTCGCGTGCAGGCTGTCGAAATCCGCTCTTACCGAACTCTTCTTGTCCTCCGGGATCATGCCGGCAAAATTGCGCAGGTCTGCGGACAACATATAGAGGTCGTACTGCGGTCTGGATATCACTCCGTGCTTGCTGGTGTATGATGCTGACATAATTTTGTATTTTTGCGGCGCGGGGCAGGCTCGGGCCGCCCCCGGCGCAAATGCAAATATAATCGAAATGCTGCACAAAATCTATTTCGAGAAACGCTGCATCATCATCTGCGAGCCCTCTGACCAGACGCTCGCCGACCCCAACGCCATCGAATACCACGTCGGGGACAGGATAGACCTGCACGCCCTCGTGGGCATGTTCCGCAATGCAAGCGGCCTCGCCCGTATATACATCCCGACAGATGACACCGCCGGCGTATACAGGAGGCTGTGCGCGGAATTCAAGGAGGTCAACGCGGCCGGGGGGCTGGTGCGCAACAGGCGCGGAGACTATCTGCTCATACGCCGCAGCGGGCTGTGGGACCTGCCCAAAGGGCATCAGGAGGCCGGGGAGGACATCCGCGACACCGCCCTGCGGGAGGTGCAGGAGGAGACTGGGGTGGACAAGTTGCAGACGGAGGGGCTCATCTGCGTCACGGACCACTGTTACCTGCGTGACGGGGTGTGGCATCTCAAGCACACCTGGTGGTATGACATGCTGTACACCGACCCAGTCAACCTCACGCCGCAGCGGGAGGAGGACATCACCCGGGCGGCCTGGGTGGCCAGGTCCAGCCTGCCCCCCTATCTCAAGAACACCTACCCCTCCATCCAGGAGGTCTTCCACGAAGCCAAGGCCTGAAAGTGCGCCGCCGCCCGCACCGCCACAGCCTCAAAAAACAAAAAAGAAAAGTTTTTTGAGGTTTTTTACGTTTTTGTTGCCTACGTTTGGCGGAGTGGCTGGGAGAGACACAAGACACCGGCTGCTGTGTACAGGCATTCCGGCAGATTCCAACACCTTCCTCCACTGGAAAAGTTTCACAATCCGACAATTTTTGTTATTTTGCGGCGGCATGAGGAGGATAATGACCTACGGAGGGTATTTTGAAGCGTTCATTGCCAGACTTCCGGAGAGGGTGGTCAGAAAAATCGATTACGGGCTGGCGCTGCTCCGGACACAGGAAAGGATTCCGGCAAAGCATGTCAAATATTTGGAGGATGGCATATTTGAGTTGAGGACAGAATTTGAGGGCAACATCTACCGCACATTCTTCATTTTTGACGGCGGCAATGTGGTAGTGCTGTTTAACGGATTCCAGAAGAAAACGCAGACAACGCCAAGGAGCGAGATTGAAAAAGCGAAACGCATAAAGGCAGAATACTATGGAGCACAAGAACGACAATCTGGTCAGGGACTATGACGCTGTCCTGGATGCCAAGTACGGCAAGCCAGGCACTCCCGAACGCCAGCAGTTCGAGGAAGAGGCTTATGCTTTCTACTCGGGTCAGGCCCTGCGCAGCATCCGCAGGAGCGAGCACGTGACCCAGTCCGAGCTCGCACAGCGTGTCGGAACGTCCAAAAGCTATATCTCCAAGATTGAAAGCGGGGAAATCAACCCCAGCATAGCGGCTTACAACAGGCTGGTTTCAGCCCTTGGATTCCAAATCCAGCTTACAAAGGCAAAGGTGCTGCTGCCTGCAGACTGACAGGCATTCCGCCCTGGCAGATGCCTTCTCCCTGCCTCAAAAAACAAAAAAGAAAAGTTTTTTGAGGTTTTTTACGTTTTTGTTGCCTACGTTTGGCGGAGTGGCTGGGTACGGGCGCTCGCGGAAAGGGGCGGCGGAGAGCGGACAGGGCCACGGATGACGCGACTATGGAGGCTACAGAAAACATCGGGACGGCTGGCAGGGAAACTGCAAGTGCGAATGCCGGAAAAAGAACGGCTGCGGACGGGATGCCCGCAAAAGGGACAGCGGGCAGTGAGACTGTCGCGCTGTGCGCCCTGAACATGGTGTTCGGGTTTGAACCCAAGACAGCTCACGCGCTGATAAGGCATTTCGGAGGGGCTGCGGCAGTGTTTGAGGCCTCGCCAAGGGAGAGGGCGGAGGCCTGCCCGTACAACAGCAAGCTCCAATCCCTATCAGAGGAACATCTGGAGCGGGCGCAGGAGGAGCTGTCGCGGCTTGACAGCCTCTGCGAAGAGCCTGTGACATTTGTCCCGATCAGCGACAGCCGCTACCCCAAGCTGCTTGCCCAGTGCCCGGACGCGCCTCTCGGACTGTACGTGCGGAGCAGCCGCCCGCTGGAAGAGATATTTGACAACAGTCCCAATGTCGCCGTCGTCGGCACACGTGACATCTCCGCCTACGGACGGCAATGGTGCCGGGACATTGTCCGGGCCATGGCATGGTCGGAGCATCCTCCGCGCATAGTCAGCGGGCTCGCTTACGGCACCGACATCATCGCGCACACCTCGGCTCTCGAGCGCAGGCTGCCCACTGTGGCGGTCATGGCGACCGGGGCGGACAAGGTATACCCGTACACGCACAGCGGCTGGGCGGGACGCATCGCGGACGCGCCAGGCTCCGCACTCATCACCGACTACCCCCTCGGCACCGCCCCGCTGCGCATCAATTTCCTCAGGCGCAACCGGATCATCGCAGGCCTGAGCCATGCCACCATTCTGATAGAGAGCAAGGCCAAGGGTGGCGGGCTGCTTACTGCCAGGCTCGCGTTCGACTATGACAGGGACGTGTTCGCCCTGCCGGGGAGGATTGATGATGTCCGCTCTCAAGGGTGCAACAGGCTCATCCGCATGCAGCTCGCGCATCCGATTGAGTCGGCGGAGTCTCTCGTGGAAGAGCTGGGGCTCGGCTGCGGCATGTCAGGACAGCCGGAGCGTGAAATGCCGGACTGCCCCGGCGTGTCAAGAGAACAGATGGAAACGCTGATGTCCGCAGTCCGGGAAAGCCATGCTGCAGCCATAGACGAACTTGCCGCAATGACCGGCATCCCCGTCCCCGAGACGTCATCCGCTGTCGCCCTGTTGGAGGCGGAAGGTTTCCTCGTCACCGACCTCCTCGGCCGCTGCTCCATCAAATGATGAGCATCGCGTCGCCGTAGGGGCCAAAACGGTATCCCTCCTGGAGAGCGACCTGATAGGCATTCATCACATTGTCATACCCGCCGAAAGCGGCCACGCTCATAAGCATCGTGGACTCCGGCAGATGAAATCCGGAGACGACCGCGTCGGGAATGGAGAAGCTGTAAGGCGGGAAAATGAACTTGTTGGTCCAGATGTCATTGGCCTTGACCTCGCTCTCGGTGGTTACGTAGGTCTCCAGGGCGCGCACGGTGCTCGTTCCCACAGCCACAACCTTGTGGCCGGCTCTCTTGGCCCCGTTAATGAGCCCGGCAGCCTCCTCGGAGATAATCATCCTCTCCGCGTCCATCCGGTGCTTGGAGAGATCCTCCACATCCACGCGGCGGAACTGCCCTATCCCCAAATGCACCGTGATGAAAGCCTTGCCGATGTCGGCGAGAATCATCCTGTTGAGCAGCTCGCGGCTGAAATGCAGCCCGGCGGCGGGAGCCACGACGGCGCCCTCGTTCTTGGCGAATATGGTCTGGTAGTTCTCCGTGTCCTCCGGGGTGACTTTGGGCTTGACAAACTGCGGCACCGGCATCTCCCCGAGACTGTACAGAGCCTCCTTGAAGTCCTCGTAGGGGCCGTCGTAGAGGAACCTCAGCGTCCGTCCCCTCGATGTGGTGTTGTCTATGACCTCGGCCACCATGCTCTCGTCCTCGCCGAAATACAGCTTGTTGCCGATGCGTATCTTGCGGGCCGGGTCTACAATCACGTCCCAGAGTTTCTGCTCCCTGTTGAGCTCCCGCAGCAGGAACACCATAATATCCGCCCCTGTCTTCTCCTTGCGCCCGTACAGCCTTGCAGGGAACACCTTGGTGTCGTTGAACACAAACAAGTCCCCGCGTCCGAAATAGCCGATGATGTCCTTGAATATCTTGTGCTCTATCTGCCCCGTCTTGCGGTCAAGCACCATCAGGCGGCACTCATCCCTCCATCTTGTCGGCTCGTGAGCAATCCGTTCGGCCGGCAGGTCGAACATAAATTGAGAAAGTTTCATGCTGTGTCCTTATTTAAATACACTGCTGCGCCATATTTGTACGGCAATTCCAGCAAAAAAGTTTCATCACCCGCAGCGGGAAACGAAAAAAGCCTGCGCGCGCATTCCTCCTCGCGGACGATGTCCAGGCCGCTCCGGCAGCAGAGATTAAGCT
>CAZKVW010000007.1:31238-45867 GCA_964556285.1 uncultured Muribaculaceae bacterium | reverse complement strand
AAAGGCAACCGGTAGAGCGCGTTGAGCAAAGATTCTTCGCTGTCGCTCAGAATGACAGTGGCTGCGTTCCTTGGTCGGGAAAGCAATGGCTGAATTGTCATCCTTTCTCCAGGATTGTCATCATCTCGGCTGGGGTGACCACAATCGGATCGCTTGGGAAATGCTTTGTGTTGCCTGTGACTAAAAATGCGCCGTCTTTCGACAGTGCTATTTCATAAAAGACTATGTCGCTTCGGTCAGGGAAATGCCAGGAGCTTGCGACACGTGTCGATTCAATCCCTTCTTCCTTTATGAAATCAACAAGAGAAATGACCTCGTCAACCATCAGCCCGAATTTCGGCCTCGACAGGACATTGTAATACTCGGCAAGGATTTCTTCGTTGTAAAGAAGCCTGATTTTCCCCTCCTGAAATGCATGCAGAATACGTACTGTTGCTGTGTCTGGCTTTCTTGACAGGAGTCCCGACACGATGACATTCGTGTCAATGACGGCGAGCACATTCATTTCCCTTTGCGATATTGACGGATCTCTTCTTCAATCTCTTCTTCTGTCAGGTCTGGAAGCTCTCCTGCCATCGCTTTCGCACGAATGGCATTGAAAGCGGCCATCCCTTTGTCATAAACAGGGTCTATTCCTATTTCGAAAGGTATTTTCCGGTAGCGCACCACAGCATTGGCAAACACATTCATTGCGGTGTTTGCGCTCATGCCGAACATGGCGCAGAGAGCGTCAAAGCTCTCTTTTACCTTTGAGTCCATGCGAACCGTCATAGATACTTGAGCCATAATTACTAGTTTTTTCCTACAAAAATAGTAGTATTTATTGCAAGATGCAATAAAATATCGCGTTTTTTATTCTACGACCCGGAAACAAACAGCTATTAACCCGGGTTGAGGCCGAAGGTGGCGGCGAGATGCGTCGGAGGGTCTCATTGCGTCCGACGAGGGAGATGATGTCCGGATTTTTCCTCATATTTGCATTCAGCGAGGCGGTTTGCGCCTTGCATGGCAAATGACAGTGCCGGGAAAAGGAGCCACGACGGGCTGAAGACAATGGTGTTGAGGACTTCGTTGGACTTCTGCGGCAATGTCACCCGCGCACAAAGACAACAAGAGGACATGGAGGATACGGTGTTTGACCCGCTGCGCAGGCGCAATGTGCCCCTGACCCCGGAGGAGAGAGTCCGCCAGTGGTTCATCGGGGTGCTGAGGGACAACCTGGGAGTGCCCGCGCAGCTGATGGGCAGCGAAGTGGAGATGAGGTACGGCACGGCCGGCAAGGTGTACCGCGCCGACATACTCGTATATGACCGCAACGCCCGTCCCCTCGCCCTGGTTGAGTGCAAGAGGCCCCAGACCCCTCTCTCCGAGGAGGTGCTGGAGCAGGCAATGAGATACGACATGGTCTTGGGAGTCAAATACATATTCATCACCAACGGGCTGCAGACCCTCATCGCCCGGCGACAGAGCGACGGGAGCGTGGCATTCATGGACAAGGCGCCCAGGTATGAGGAAATGACAAAGGCATGACAGCGGACGCTAAAGAGTTTCTGGACAACCCCATTTTCGGGATTGTGTCCTCCTGCGCTCAGGAAGCGGGGGTGAGGGCGTTTGTAATAGGAGGCTATGTCAGGGACTGCTTCCTCGGTCGCCCCCGCAACGACATCGACATCGTAGTGGAGGGCAGCGGAATGGATCTGGCGCGGGCGGTCGGCAAAGTCCTGCACACCAAGGTGACGCTCTTCAAGAACTTCGGCACGGCCATGCTGCACAGCGGCAGCGACGAGATTGAATTTGTAGGGGCGCGCAAGGAGTCCTACCGCAGAGAGTCCCGCAAGCCGATAGTCGAGGACGGCACCCTTGAAGATGACCAGCGGCGGCGCGACTTCACCATCAACGCAATGGCATTCAGCCTCCAGAGGGACAGCTACGGGGAGCTGGTGGACCCTTTCGGAGGCATCAGAGACCTCGACAGAGGCATCATACGCACACCGCTTGACCCGGACACCACCTACTCGGACGACCCGCTGCGCATGCTCCGCGCCATACGCTTCGCCTCGCAGCTCAGCACTGCGGAGAGGACATTCTCCATAGTGCCCGAGTCCCTCAACTCCATGAGGCGGCTGGGGGACAGGCTCGACATCCTGTCCAAGGAACGCATCGTCGAAGAGCTGGACAAAATGCTCCTGACCTCACGTCCGTCCATGGCTTTCAGGCTGATGGACGAGACCGGGCTGCTCGAAAGGATACTCCCCGAGATCGTCCGGCTCAAGGGAGTGGAGACCGTGGACGGGCGGGGGCACAAGGACATATTCTCCCACACCCTTGCCGTGCTGGACAACGTGGCGGCTGCGGACGCCCAAGAGCCTAACCTGTGGCTCAGGTGGGCGGCCCTGCTGCACGATGTCGGCAAGCCCGCCTCCAAGAGGTACGACCCCGCCGTCGGATGGACATTCCACGGACACGACGTGATCGGGGGCCGAATGGTGCCCAAGATATTCCAGAGGCTCAAGATGCCGCTCAACGAGAAGATGAAATACGTCCAGAAGCTCGTGCGGCTGCACATGCGCCCGATAGCCCTGGTTGACGACGAGGTGACCGACTCGGCGGTCAGGCGGCTGCTGTTCGACGCCGGGGACGACATAGACGACCTGATGACACTGTGCAACGCGGACATCACCTCCAAGAATCCCGAAAAGGTCAAGCGCGTCCGCCACAATTTCGAAATTGTGCGCCGCAAGCTCGTCGAGGTGGAGGCCAAGGATGCCATACGCAACTTCAAGAACCCCATCACCGGCGAGTACGTGATGGAAGTCTATGGCATCCCGCCGTGCAAGGAGATAGGCATTCTCAAGGAGAGCGTCAAGAACGCCATTCTGGACGGCGTCATCGGCAACAATTTTGAGGAGGCGGACGCATTCATGCGCCATCAGGCCGACGAAATGGGACTCCATGCTGTCCGATAGCTTCATAGAGCATATCAGCGCGGTGCGCCGGTACTCCGCCCGCACAAGGGAGATCTACAGCAATGTACTGAATGACTTTATCAGCTGCAGCTGCGGCTCCCCTGCTGACGACGGCGACATCCTGCGCGCACTCAACCCCACCGCGATACGCAATTACGAGGTGCATCTGCTGCACGACCTCGGGGAGAGCCCGGTCACGGTCAACCTGCACCTGTCCGTCATCAGCTCCTTCTCAAAATATCTCATCAAGAGAGACCTGCTCGCCAGCAACCCCGTCAGGCTCGTGCCACGCCCCAAGACGGACAAGAGGCTGCCGGAAATCTACAGGGAGGAGTCAATCGAGGAATATTTCCGCGCCAGCGCATGGTACGACGAGGCTCCGGTCACATCCGACATCCCGAGCTACCGCAAACGGCTCGCAAGGCTCATCATATCCCTGCTGTACAACACCGGGATGCGCCGCGCGGAGCTGATAGGCCTGACGCGCGGAGGGGTGGACTTCGGCAGGCACGTGATCCGCGTCCGAGGCAAGGGGGACAAGGAGAGGGAGATCCCGGTGCTGCCAGAGCTCTGCGCCCAGATATCGAGGTACATGGAGGCTGCCGAGCTTGTCACAGGCTGCGGCGCTTCCCCGGCCGCGCCGCTGCTTGTCACAGACAAGGGGCGGCCGCTCTATCCCGTGTTTGTGGACAGGACTGTCAAGGAGCAGCTGGGCATGGTGCGGGACATCACCGGGCGCAAGTCACCCCATGTGCTGCGGCACACCATAGCGACAGAGCTGCTGGACAACGGGGCCGACCTCTACTCCATCAAGGAAATGCTCGGGCACAGCTCGCTGGGCACCACGCAGATATACACCCACAACAGCATAGAGAGGCTCCGCCGCGAATACGCCAGGGCGCACCCCCGCGCCAAAAAGAAATAGAGGCGGAAGCTTGAAGCCCCCGCCCCGCGCTGATTGTGCTGTCAGGCATTCCTGCTAATAGCTGCTCGGATAGGGATGGATCTCCACGGGGTCCTCGACCGCCTGGAGCACATAGGACTTGTTCTCAAGCATGAGCTGGACCGAATTGGGCGTCAGCTTTGAGAACGGCACTTCCCTCTGGATCTCCCCATTGTCCCCGGTCACATGGATAGTTCCTGCGGTAGGGCTGCCTTTCTGCCACTCAATCCGGCATTCATAGGACATCTGCTCGATGTAGGCGCCGCGCGGCATGTTGTACCGTGCAGCGAAGTCCGCATCCACGGACGAGGCCACTACCATCTTGCCCTTCTGCGACAGGTCCAGGACAGCCTTGGTGTCGTCGCTGTAGTACGAATACGGCTCGTCCGCATACCACTGCCTCTCCAGAACGAGCTTGCCTCCCTCGCTCTCGCATGAGCACAGGCAGGCGGCTGCCAGAGCCGCAGCCAAAGCCGTAACAATGCTGGTAAAATTGATTTTCATGATTTTCTTTCAGTTAGATGATGATTAAAGCGTGTCTCAAAAGAAATAGTTGAGCGAGAAATTGAAACCGATGTCCTCCGTGCCGTACAGCAGCGCGTGGCTGCCGGGGCTGACGAGGTCGTTGTAACGCTCCACCTTGCCGGTCTTGGATGAGAATCCCTCATATTTAGTCCATGTCTGCGGCTGCAGCACGAATGTCACAGGGACAAGCGACATGGCAAAGCCGACGGAGACGCGGCTGCTCACAAACCACTCCGCTCCCATCTCGGCATGCAGCCCGAAGCCGTGGATATAGCCCACATTATAGCGGTCCAGCGGACGCCCGTAGGCGATGCCCAGATCTGGGGTGAAGTCATTGAGTGTGCTCTTGTCTTCCGCGCTCTTGGCCTGCGTGGTCAAGGGCATGGATGTCGGGATGCGGTTGTCGGGGGTCAAGGCGTTGCCGTAGTTAAAATGGAGCGCACCTCCGGCGACTGACCAGCTCAGGCCGAATGCCGCCACGAAATGCAGGGGGCCCTGCCCTATGTGGCGCTCCCAGCCGACCGCCAGGCTCGCGCTGTTGAGGTTGGAAATGACCTCATCAGCCACCTGGTCACGCGCGTCCGGATCCAGGGCTTTCGCGAGGTCGTCATCCACGTATTCCCTGTAATTGATATGGCTGCCGTTCACGCCGAGCTGCACACGGAACATCCACTTGTCGCTCATCACATACCTGAGCCTGAACGCCGCCACAGGATCCTGCGAGAGTATGAACATCTGCTTTGCCGCGTTGGCGGTGGAGAGTATGTAGTCGCCCGCGAACTCGCCGTGGTCAGGCTGCATCTTGAGCCCGTCCGCTCCGGCGTTGAACACGAGTCCGAACGACCAGTCACCCTTTTGAGGGCCGTACTGCCCGGGTTTGCCGTCCTCCTGCGTGATGCGGACGGGGAGCACCCATCCGGCCGCCGCCAAGGGGAGGCTGGAAGCCGCCGTGGCAGCCGCAAGCAGCAGGCAGAGGAGATAACACTTCTTCATGGCTGGCTACTGTTTGAGTCCGGAGTCACTGAAATAAGCCGTCGGGGTCATGTCCACCTTGAAATACACCCGGCCCCCGCTGGGCACGTCCTTGGAGATCTCCGCATGGAAATAAGCCTCGACCGTGACAGTCTTGTTCTTCTCGTCGGTAGTCTTGCTGTCGCCTGTGCCGGCGCACTCCACCTTGACCTTGTACGACTCTCCCGGAGGGCAGCCGAGGGTGGTCTCGAAATATCCGTCCCTGTCCGTCTGGAGGGTCTTGAGCGCATACTCCACATTGCCGTCATCGTCAGGCTGCCCGTAGAACACGTTGACCGCGAGGCCGGACTCGGCCGTGTAGATGTCCAGGCCCGAGGGGCAATACCTCACATGGCCGCAGACTATGGATTTCACCGGGAGGACATCCTCCGTCAGGTCTGTGGGCGACACCTTCTCGCAAGAGGCCGCCATGGCGGCGAGAGCAAGGCACAGAGCCAAGCCCGCCTTTGAGTTCAATAGTTTTTTCATAACTTGACCTAAAAATGATGTTTTGATGCTGTCTCTGAAACGTCCTGCAAATGTAGGCAGGACACCCGCCCGTGCGCAATAGGTATTTTTACCTAAATCCGGTACTTAAGTGGCGATTTTTTTAGTAGATTTGTCAAAAATATGTCCATATGAAGTACGGGGTCGTTCTGACGGCATTTCTTGTTCTGACAACCGCCATCCTTGCGCAGGGGATGCCGCTAGACTCGTTGTACTCCCGCTGGCAAGGCATGGCCGGCCATGAGAGGGCCAGAGCCGGAGAGGAGCTGCTGGAAACTGGGAGGCAGGCCGGGCTGACAGAATGGGAACCGCAAGATTCGCGCATAGGGCAGGCCGCATCGGATGCAGCCATATACGACATGATGGCGTACAAGTATCTCTCCGAGGACAAGTTTGACGAGGCTCTGGAGGCGGGACTCAAGGCCCTGCCCCTCTGCGAGGAGTCCGGCGACGAAGAGCTGCTGGGCAACTGCCTCAACACGCTCGGGGTCACATACCAGAGGAAAGGCCTGTTCGGCATGGCCATCTCCTACATGGAGCGGGTCTATCAGATTGACCTCAAGCACAATGACAATGCGGCCATGAGCTCCACTCTCAACAATCTTGCCTCGCTGTACCTCGCGACCGGAGAGAGCGAGACCGCCCTCAGCTGCATCCTGCCCGCCGTGGAGATGGAGCGCAAGAGCGGCAACAGCGAGAGGCTTGCCATACGTCTCGGCATTGCGTCGGAGGTGTGGCTGAGCCTCGGCAACAGCGAGGAGGCCCTGGAATGCATCAACAAGGCTTATGAGCTCGACCATGCGGACGGGCGAGAGGCCAAGGCGGCGATACGCCTTTCGCAAAAGGCCGCTATACTCGCGAGCACGGGAGCCACCGCCGAGGCCAAGGACATACTGGTGTCAGTCATACCGGTGCTGGAGGGGGCCGGCAAGTACAACTCGCTCTCCATCTGCCACAACCAGCTCGGCCACATATACGCGGATGACAATCGTCCCGTACAGGCTGCGGAGGAGTTCAGGCTCGCCGTCCGGAATGCGGACGAGAGCGGCAACGGCTTTATCAAGCGCAAGGCTCTTGACGGCCTGTGGCGGTGCTACAAGAAGATTGGGCTCACATCGGACGCCCTCGACGTGCTGGAGGACTACAGCATACTCTCCGACGAATTCAGCAAGGACAGGGCCGAATGCGCGGTGGAGGATTTCAAGACACGTTATGACACCCTCCAGAAAGACAACGAGATAGTGCGTCAGAGGAGCAGGGCGCAGCTGCGCATGGTCATAATATTCGCCGTCAGCGCATTCGCGCTGTTCCTGCTCGTGCTGCTGATACTTTCGCGCCGCATGCTCGGCATCAAGCGCCGTGAGACACTGGCGCTCGCCAAAAACCATGAAATCAAGAGCAGGCTGCTGTCCCTCGTTCCCAGCATCTCCGACAAGAGAGAATCTGACGCCATCAAAGGCATAGTAGGCGCGATTGACGCGATGAATGACATACCCAAGATGACGAAGCGTGAGCTGGACGTGATCCGGCTCTGCTGCGACGGGCTGTCGTCCAAGGAGATAGCTGACAGGCTCAACGTGTCCGTACGCACCGTTGACGCCCACAAGGCCAACATCTTCAAGAAGCTCGGCATCTCCAGCACCGTGGAGCTGGTGCGCTACGCGGCCCATGCAGGAATCTTCGGGACTGTACGCGCTGCCGGGAATGGCCCGGCATGACAGGCCCCAAGTCACGCAACGCTGACGCAACCGCCTCAAAACAAATAGCCGCAGGATACCGTCACGGCCCTGCGGCTTCCAACCAAATTATCAAAAACCCAGAAAAACAGTCTCTTATTTCAGGCCATACGTGAGTGTATACTCATCGGTGTTGGGGCTCGCGTCAGGCGAGTTGTACCTGTAGGTGTCGGTAAACTTCGTGATCCTGCCTTTGGAGTCCAGCTCATAGTCGTAGCTGTGGTACGTCACCGTCTTCTTGCCGTGATCGACAAAGCCGACAGGGATATTGCGGACGGGGTACAGATTGAGGCCAGGCACCCCGGTGTCAAGCACAAACATCTGGATCAGGCCAAAGCCGTCCCACTGCAGCTTATCATCAGAGTATGTGTACTCAAACTCGTAGTCGGTTGTCATTGTCCCGTCCGATGACGAGGACATCGTCACTGCCCGCACGAGATTACCGTCCTCCCAAGTATACTGTATGACCTGCGCCCCGCCGCCAAGCGAGGCTTCGACAATGCGTTTGCCGTCAAAAGTCAAGACGACTTCCGCCACCATCGACGTGCCGTCACCCCCAGGCATCTTCAGGGTGAGGATGTCGCCCGCGAGCGAATACGAAAGCGTTTCGGAATCTGAGCCAAGACCTTGCATGGTGCAGCTGGAGTTTGTCCACGAGAATTTCATGCCCTCCTCACCATGGGTATACTGCGACACCCTCCCTTTGTCATACTGGATTGTGGTGATGTTTTCACCGTCGGAAATCTCCGTCACTGCCATGCTCATGTCCTTGAGCACTGGCGCGAAGTCTTTGAAAGAGGCTCCCGCGTCTTCTTTGTCGTCCTTGTGGCAGGAGGTTGCGAATACCGCCGCCAAGGCGGCAGCCGCCATAATCAATGTTCTCTTCTTCATAAGCATTTTGTACTGTCAGATTAATTTTTCTTGTCCACGAAAGTGATGTTGAGACTCCGGCTGCTGTCCGAGTCGTCATAGAGCTTTATCATTGTATAAGGGAATCCGGCCGGGTTCTTCTTCTCCGAGGAGTACGACGTGCTCCTCTTGGGGACATTCACCTCGAAGTTGCACACCCCGTTGTTGTGGAATTCCACAGTCTGATATTTGAAATCTTCCTGGAACGCCCTTGTCGCATACCTTACAGTGGCAGGCTGCCCCGTGGCGGAGGTAGAGAGCTTGTACTGGATCTTGCGGGGTGTTCCCTTGACCTCGACTTGCGGGGTCTCCGACACCTTGCTCCAAGAGGACCATGATCCCCCATTCTCGGATGTGCGGCAGTAGAAGTTCATTGAAGAGGACAGGGCGCTCGCGGGCCTCACCGATGCGACGAATGTCAGCGTCTGGCCGTAGCTGTCCGTGGCCGTGACCTTGCAGAAGCGGTCCTCAAGATACTGGGTGTAATGGATGCAGCCCACATCATACCGGGAGGAGTTGGTCTGCTCCTGGGCCGTGTAGCTTGTGGCCGCCGCGTTGGTATAGGACCAGCTGATGTCCTTGTACGAATTGCCGCTGATATCCCGCACGTCCAGATAAATGGTCTGGGTCACAAGGTACGGGGACTTGTACCTGTTGCCACTGCCGCTGGTCAGGACATCGCCGTCGCCGTCCCATTGGTTGTCGTTCAGCTTGATGGTGGAGAGGTATTTGTAGTCCGACCCGCCGGCATTGGTGGAGTATCTGATGGTGCAGCCGCTGACGAAGTGTATCTTGGCAGTGGAAATCGCAAACGTGGCGGTCTCCCCCTGCTCGCTCGTCACCGAGACAGATGACGAACCGGCTACGCCCTTGGGCGTGAGCGTGAGGTAGCCGTCGGTCTGGTTGACCGTGAAAAGGGTCGTAAGCGAGCTCGGCCAAGTCCAGCTCAGGCCGTTGTCGCCGGTCTGCAGGGTCGTGCCGTTGTAATACCCCAACTTGCCTGTCTTGCCGAAATCCAGCTTGGCATTCTCCGTGGACAGCTCATCCCCGCAGGAAAGCTTGAGGGAGCCGGAGGGCTTTGCGCGCGCCCCGAGGATCGAGACGGTCTTGGAGACGGACTTGAAGTCGTCGGATATCTTGATTGTGGCCGTGCTCCCGAGAGTCGTGTATGCCGCAGTCAGCACAGTCTCGCTGCCCGTTGTCTGGGAAATGGACGCGACAGAGCCTGTGACGCTCCACGCGCATTTCGGGAAGCTTATCTTCTGGCCTGATGCGTCAATCAGACAGAACTGCAAGGAATAACGCTTGTCGTATGTAGACCGGAGGCTTACGGATCCCGAAATCTTGGAAACGCTGCCGTCCGCATTCACCAGGCCTATGTCAGTGCCTGTCGGCATGGTCACGGACGTGATGCTCACCTTAAAAGAGCGGGTGGCCCCGGATTCGTCCGTGGCGGTTATGACTGTCTCTCCGAAATTGTCACCGGTCGTAATCTTGGCGTCGCTGGAGTAGCCGGCGGCTGACGGGGACACTCCCTCCACAGTGGCTACATCGGCATTAGAAGATGTCCACCTGGCGCGGGGGGTCTTGCCCGTGGACTTGTCCATCATGAACACGTTCAGGCTGGCCCCGCGCTTCATTTCCTCCACATCCGACACCTTGGTTGAGAATGACTTGTAGATGTCCGTAGAGGAAGTGAACAATGACGGGGACTTCTCAATCGTGACGGACTTGGACAGCTTCTCCCCGGTCACGCTGTCATCGTAGGTGACCGTCACGACGGACGAGCCGTTGGATGTGCCTTCGCTGACATTAATCCGCAGACATCCGTTGGCGACAGAGCCTGTAGACACATCCCCTACCGAGACCGAGACGACGCTGGCATCGCTGGAGGATACCTCCGCCATCGAGGGGTCAGGCGTCCCGTCCGGATGCAGGGCCATGAAGAATGACTTGACATCCGAACTGCTCGCGAGATCGTCGAACGCCACTGTCGCGCCATCCTCGTATGCGAAATAGAACCTCTTCTGAAAGCCGCCGAGAGTCATCCTTGAGGCATACGTCTTGCCGGAGACGGTCTTGGCCTCCAAGCCCTCCGCGCTCGCCCTGACAACGAAGTCCTTGTCAGAAGCCAGCGCCTTGAGCCAGACTTCCCCTCCTTTCATCACGATCTCCACGACATCCTTGTCGTCAGTCTCCCATGTCAGCGACGCGGCATTGGCTTCCGCCGGCTTGACCGACACGGACAGCTTGGCAAGGCAGTCCACGTATGCGTTGACGCTCGATGGCAAGGAGAACGACTCCACCGGTATGGGCTTGACAATGACATCCACGCGGGCGGACACATCCCCGCTCCGCGCCGTCACGAATGTCTCCCCGGGGGCCACCGCCGTGACCCTGCCGTTCTTGACAGTGGCTATATTCTCATCGCCTGATTCCCATTCGACGGCGGCCGTGCTCTTCTCGGGGACTGTGGAGTATTTGATTCGCTCCGACTCTCCCTGCACGATTGTAAGCCGCCCCGACGACGGATAAGTGATTATGATCTCGGAGAGCTCGTCGGGAGTCTCCGGCCCGCTGTTTCCCTTGCCGCCGCAAGAGGAAATGACCGCCACAGCGGCTGCGAGAATGCACGCTTTGAAAAGATATGTTTTCATGGGGGCAAAAATACCCCCTCGCGCCCGTCCGCGAAATAGGTAATATTACCTAAATCTTACCTAAGACGGTCTCTGACGGATTCCGGACCGCTTCTGGCAGTGCTCTATACCAGCCCCCGGCCGTGGCAGTTCTTGTATTTCTTGCCGCTCCCGCAAGGGCAGGGGTCATTGCGCCCGACCTTGTGATCGACCTTGATGGGGGTGCGGGCTTTCTGCTCCCCGTTGGTGGTCAGGTCAGAGCGTCCCGCCTGCATCCGGCTCATGTCGGTGCGCTGCGGCTGGGCGGCGCGCTGCGGGGCATCCTCCCTGAGCGGAATGAACGCCCTGAGCAGGAACGACAGCACGTCGCGGTACAGTTCCTCCATCATGGTCTGGAAGAGGTTGAAGCTCTCCATCTTGTACACCACGATGGGGTCTTTCTGCTCGTAGGACGCGTTCTGCACACTCTGTTTGAGGTCGTCCATGTCGCGCAGGTGCTCTTTCCAGTGCTCGTCTATCTGGTGCAGGGTGATCACCTTGCTGACCATCTTGGCCACCTCCTTGCCCTCGGTCTCGTAGGCCTTGGCGAGGTTGACCGGGAGGGTCATCTGCTTGCGCCCGTCGGAGATGGGGATGGCTATGTTCTGATAGATGCTCCCCTGCTTCTCGTACACGGCCTTGATGACCGGCCAGAGCTTGGTGGCGAGGTTGTCCATACGCCTCTTGTAGACCTCGTTAATGTGGGCGCAGAGAGCGTCCGCAATCTCGCTTTCCTTGGCATGGGAGTAGAACTCCTCGTCAAAGCCGAGGTCAATGGAGAGCTGCGCCATGACATACTCCTCAAACTCCTCAAAGCCCATCCCCTTGCACTTGTCAACGATGATGTTGGCCTCGTCTATCATCATGTTGGCGAGGTCCACCTCTATCTTGTCCCCGCTGATGGCGTCGCGCCGCAGCGCATAGACGCTCTCGCGCTGGTTGTTCATCACGTCGTCATACTCCAGCAGCCGCTTGCGCATGCCGAAGTGGTTCTCCTCGACCTTTTTCTGGGCGTTCTCGATAGCGTTGGAAAGCATCCGGTTGGTGAGAGCCTCGTCGTCCTGCATTCCCAGGCGGTCCACAACCCCCGCGATACGCTCGGAGCCGAACAGGCGCATGAGCTTGTCCTCAAGGGAGATGTAGAATACCGAGCTGCCCGGGTCTCCCTGTCGTCCCGCACGTCCGCGCAGCTGGCGGTCCACGCGGCGGGAGTCATGCCTCTCGGTGCCTATGATAGCCAATCCGCCCGCAGCCTTGACTTCGGGGCTGAGCTTGATGTCGGTGCCTCGGCCGGCCATGTTGGTCGCAATGGTCACGGTGGAGGACATGCCCGCCTGCGCCACAATCTCGGCCTCCCTCGCGTGCTCCTTGGCGTTGAGCACATTGTGCTTGATGCCACGGAGCTTGAGCATGCGGCTGAGCAGCTCGGAGGTGTCCACGTCCGTAGTGCCCACGAGCACGGGACGCCCCTCCTTGATAATCTCCTCGACACGGGCTATCACGGCCTTGAACTTGGCCGTCTTGGTCTTGTATATGAGATCCTCCTGGTCGTCACGTATGACCGGACGGTTGGTCGGGATGACCACCACATCCAGCTTGTATATGCTCCAGAACTCTCCCGCCTCCGTCTCGGCAGTACCGGTCATGCCGGCCAGCTTGTGATACATGCGGAAGTAGTTCTGCAGTGTGATGGTGGCGAATGTCTGGGTGGCGGCCTCCACCTTGACATTCTCCTTGGCCTCCACGGCCTGGTGCAGCCCGTCGCTCCAGCGGCGACCCTCCATGATGCGCCCGGTCTGCTCATCGACTATCTTGACCTTGTTGTCGTCGATGATGTAGTCCACGTCTTTCTGGAACATGGCGTATGCCTTGAGCAGCTGGATGACCGTGTGGACACGCTCGCTCTTGATGGAGAAGTCCTCCATAATCGCGTCCTTGCGCTCCTGCTTCTCGGCGAGGGTGAGGTCCTGCTTCTCCAGCTCGGCTATCTTGCTGCCTACATCGGGCAGGACAAAGAACTCGTCATCGCCGACGCTCCTGGCCAGCACGTCATGCCCCTTGTCGGTCATGTCCACGCTGTTCTGTATCTCGTTGATTACGAAGTACAGCTCGTCAGTGACCGCCGGCATCTCCCTCTCGTTGTCCTGCATGTAGTAGTTCTCGCTCTTCTGGAGAATGACCTTGATGCCAGGCTCGCTGAGGTACTTGATGAGGGGCTGGTACTTGGGCAGTCCCTTGTAGGCGCGCAGCAGCAGCTTGCCTCCGTCCGCCTCGTTGCCAGCAGCAATGAGCTTGCGGGCCTCGTTGAGGGTCTGGGTGACCAGGGTGCGCTGCGCCTGGTAGAGTTTCTCCACATGCGGGCGGAACTCCGTAAACTGGGCGTCGTCCTCGCTCTTGGCCATGGGGCCGGAAATGATGAGCGGGGTGCGGGCGTCGTCGATGAGCACAGAGTCCACCTCATCTACTATGGCGTAGTGATGCTTGCGCTGCACCAGCTCGGAGGACTCGATAACCATGTTGTCCCTGAGGTAATCGAAACCGAACTCGTTGTTGGTGCCGAAAGTGATGTCGCATTCGTAGGCCTTGCGGCGGGCGTCGCTGTTGGGCTGGTGCTTGTCGATGCAGTCCACGGACAGTCCGTGGAACATGTACAGCGGGCCCATCCACTCCGAATCTCGCTTTGCCAGGTAGTCGTTGACCGTGACCATGTGCACTCCCTTGCCCGCCAGGGCGTTGAGGAACACCGGGAGAGTCGCCACGAGGGTCTTGCCCTCGCCCGTGGCCATCTCAGCTATCTTGCCCTGATGCAGGACTATGCCTCCGATGAGCTGAACGTCATAGTGCACCATGTCCCAAGTGATCTCATTGCCGCCGGCGACCCAATGGTTGACGTACACCGCCTTGTCCCCCTCGATGGTCACAAAGTCGTGCGATACGCTGAGGTCCCTGTCAAACTGCGTCGCCGTTACCTCGATGCGTCCGCCCTGCGCAAATCTGCGGGCGGTGGACTTGACTATCGCGAATGCCTCCGGCAGTATCTCGTCCAGCTTGCGCTCTATCGCCTCGTCCTCTTCCTTGACCAGCCGCTCGGACTCCCCCGCCAGCCTCTCCTTGTCAGCGACGGGGATGTCCTGCTCCATCTGGGCCTTGATCTCAGCTATGCGGCTCTCAAAAGGCTCCTCGCATGCCCGCAGAGCTGCCTTGAGCTCATCGGTCTTGGCCCGCAGCTCGTCATTGGACAGCTTGTCAATGTCCTCATACGCGGACAACACTTTCTCCAGTATGGGCCTCACCTGCTTCATGTCCCTCTCGGACTTGGAGCCGAAGACCTTGCGTAATATTCCTGATACAGACATT
>CAZKVW010000007.1:0-31138 GCA_964556285.1 uncultured Muribaculaceae bacterium | reverse complement strand
GGAGCCAGCCCTCTCTCAGACGGCTCTTCTTCAAGACGGCTTCTTAATCCTGAAGAAGATAGAGTAGAGCACCGGGACAAAGACCAGCGTCAGGAGAGACCCGATGGTCAGCCCGCCCATGATGCACACCGCCATCGAGCCGAACATGGCATCAGGAATCAGCGGCACCATGCCGAGTATGGTGGTGGCGGCAGCCATCGACACCGCCCTCAGACGGCTCGCGCTGCCCTGCACAATAGCCTTATACGGCTCCACCCCGTTCTTGATCTCCAGCCCTATCTCATCCATCAGCACTATCGCGTTCTTGATAATCATGCCCACAAGCCCAAGCACGCCCACGATAGCCACAAACCCAAACTGCTTGCCAGTAAGCAGCATGGCCGCAATGACCCCGATAAACATCATAGGCACCGTGCAGATGATGATGAGCGGCTTCTTGTAGTCCCCGAACAGCAGTATCAGTATGGCGATGATAATCAGAACAGCTATGGGATAAGTCCCCATGAGCGCCGCGATGGAATCAACCGAAGCCGAATGCTCGCCCATCCATTTCAACGAATACCCGTCCGGGAGCGGGATGCTCTCCACCTTGTCATGAATATCGTCATAGACGGACGTGGCCTCCAGCCCTGTCTTGGGGAAACACTGCGCCGTCTGCAGGCGCTGGCCGTTGTACCGCAGGACAATGGGGTCGTCCCACGCTATCTCCACCCCCTTGCACACCTGCCCCAGCGGGACATTCTGGCTTATCGCCCTCAGCACATCCTCCCTTGTGAGCTTGCCCGACCTGAGCTTGACAATCATGTCCTCGGAAGTGAGCCCCCCAAGCGACGGGATGGTCGAGAACACCTGCGCCGTGCCGAGATCCTCAATCTTGCCGCCGTCAGCGTCCATGAGACGTATGTTGATAGACTGCTTGTTGATGCCGTCATAGAATGTCCCTACCGGCAGCCCCTCCGTCGCCGACATCAGGGACAGACTCACATCCGTCCTCGTAAAGCCCGCCGCGCGCGCCATGGCCTGGTCATACTTGATCTTGAGCACAGGCACGGGAGCGTCCCAGTTGGTCGTCACCCCATCCGCATACGGGCAGGCCTCCATTATCTCCTGCGCCTGGGCCGTCAAGTCATGGAGCACCGCCGGATCCGGGCCGGTAAACTGCGCCTCTATCGGGAACTCCTTGTACATCAAGTTGTAACGCTTAAACCTCACCTTGGCCTGCGGATAATGCTCATCCGCATACCTCTGCAGCTCCTCGATATGCCTGACCAGCTCCTTGGGCGTGGTGAAATCGATGATGAGCTCCCCATAAGACAATGTGGTGGGGCCTATGCTCCTGACGAGGTTGTACCTGCCCGGAGTGCCGCCGCAAGACATGGTGACGTGTGTAATGTAGTCCTTGGTCTTGAGATATCCCTGCAAGTCCTCCAGATCCCTCTGCACGGCCGGCAGATTAGCCCCCTCGGGCAGCTTGTAGGTCATGTAGAGCTGGTTGTAGGTCATGTCCGGGAAAAATCCCGTATGCAAGAACCTGTAGCAGTACACCGACCCGCCCAGCAGCAGCGCCATCACGATGACTACGCCCCAGCGGTGCGACATGGAGAAATCCAGGGCCTTGCCTAGAGCGGCCTCGGCCTTGGTCATAGCCTTGCTGTCCGAATAGCTTTTCTTGAACATGCGGTCGGCCATTAGCGGGACCTGGAATATCGCAAGCACCCAGCTCAAAGTCAGGGCCACAGCAAGCACTATGAAGAGGTCCTTGACATATTCGCCTGTAGAGTCATGGGAGAGAAAGAGCGGCAGGAACGCAATGATAGCAATCGCGGTAGCTCCCAAGAGCGGCGCACCGGTCTGCTTGCCTATGTCGGTGAGAGCCTGCAGCCGGGGCTTGCCCGCCTTGAGATCCACCAGTATACCGTCCACGATGACTATGGCGTTGTCCACCAGCATCCCCATCGAGAGGATGAACGCGGCGAGCGAGACCCTCTGCATCGCCCCGTCCGCCATGCCGAGAAAGGCAATTGAACCCAGCACGGTCAAAATCAAGCTGACGCCAATAATAATCCCGCTTCTGAAGCCCATGAACACCATCAGCAAGACAATGACTATCAGCACAGACTCCACCAGATTCTGGAAGAATGTCCCCAGAGCGTCGGCGACCCTCTCCGGCTGGTAGAACACCTTGTGGAACCCGACCCCGGCCGGAAGCTTGGTCTCCTTGAGACGGTCTATCGTCTTGCCGACCGCCTTGCCGACCTTGAGAATGTCCGTCCCGTCGGCCGCCGACACCAGGATCCCGATGGCAGGCTCCCCGTCATAGGTCAGCAGGTTGCGCACAGGAGTGGCATAGTCCCTCTCTATCTTGGCAATGTCGCAGAGCCGCAGCTGGTCGTCCTCATGTCCCTGAAGCAGCATCTGGGAAATGTCCTCAACACTATAGAAGCGGTTGTCCACCGCGATGCGGGTGCGACTGTCGCCATTCTCGAAATATCCGGAATAGGTCGTCGCGTCCTGGCCGTTGAGGGTCATCATCACCTCCGTCATGCTCACTCCGAGATTGGCCATGCGGTCCTCATAGATGGAAATGTTGATGCATTCGCTCTGCTTGCCATAGAGCAGCACGCTCCCGACCCCCTTGGTCCCCTTAATCTCGCGTTTGAGGAGCTCAGCATAGTCCCCCAGCTCGGCATAGCTGAGGCCGTCTCCGGTCAGGGCGTAGAACATCCCGTACAAGTCCCCGAAATCGTCCATCACAGTCACCGACGCCCCGGCAGGTATTGCAGTGTCGGACACCTTGTTGCGCAGAGTCATCCAGTCCTGCCTGACCATGTCTTCGGGGACGGTGAGCTTGAGGTCAACCTCTATAGTGGCGTAGTCGTTGTAGCACTTGGTATAGACCTTGTCCACATCCTGCATGGTCATAATGGCCTTTTCCAGGGGATCTGCCAGTTCCAGCTCCACCTGGTAGGACGACGCCCCCGGATAGGTCGCCACCACCATGGCCAGCTTGACCTGCAGCTGCGGGTCCTCCAGCTTGCTCATCTTGACTCCGAAGAATATCCCGCCAAGAGCCAGAAGCAGCACCAGGAAATATATCAGGGGCTTGTTTTTAAGCGCCCATCCGCTCAAGTCCATCACAGTATCCCCCCGATATTGGTTTTGCTTGTCTCCTTGAGAGGCTTGACCCTCTCGCCGTCCTTGACGAAATGTGTCCCCGAGGCCACGACGGCATCTCCCGCCTCCAGCTCGCCTGAGACAATCACGGCATTCCCGTCCGAGAGGAGCCGCCGGCATTCCACCCTCCTCTTGGAGAGCACATTATCCGATATCACATACACATACTCCGCGTCATCTTCCGCAAACAACGCCCCAGACGTCACGGTAAGCAGCCGCTCCCCGTCATCCCCTACGCAATCAATCCGCACAGTGGTGTTCATGCCCGGCGAGGGGAGCAGCCCGTCGCACGGCTGCACCTGCATGGTGTACGTGTAGAGCTGGTTGGCGTTGGCCTTGGGAGACAGGGACACCGGACGCAGGGAGAACACTTTGCCCGGATAGACCTCAAAGGAGCAGCGCCAGTCCCTGAAGTCCTGCCTCCGTATGTAATCGGCGGCGGACAGGTGGATCTCCACATTCGGGGCTCCCCCGCCCAGCATTGTCAGGACCGGCAGCCCCGCGCTGACATTCTCCCCCGGCTCAAACATCCGGCTCTGGATGACACCATCCGCAGGGGCGTAAAGGCGGCAATATGCCAGCTGGTTGCGGTGGTTGTCCAGCTTGGCCTCAATCTGCCTGAGCCCATAGACAGCCTTGTCATAGTTCTGCTTGGTGGTGACATCCTGCTTGTACAGCGAGATTGTCCGCTCCGCATCCCCCTTGACCTGGGCATATTCGGCCTCGGTCGCATCCAGCTGGATGCGGTAGTCAGCCGTGTCCAGGATGGCCAGCAGCTGCCCGGCGCGGACTGACGCGCCCTCCCAGGCCAAGACCTTGTCAATAGTGCCGCTGACCCGGAACGACAGGCTGATCTCCTGCGGAGCGACGACCTTGCCCGGATACTGGATGCGTGAACGGCTCTGGGCGAGCCTGACGGTATCCACCTTGACCGTCTGCAGCCTGCTGCTATCCGTCCTCTGCCCGGAGCACGAGACGGCAAGCAGAGCCGCCGCAGCCAATAATGTCATGCTGATTTTCATTGTGTGCATCTGTTTCTTAAACAAACCGCCACTGTCCAACAAAGCGCATGCGAGGAGGGAGGGCTTTTGTCCAAATGCTAACAAAAACGCGCCGATTTAGAAGCTGTCTTGCCCACCGGCAGCTATATGGTGACTTCGGCAATCCGTCCGACAAGGCGGCTGTCGTATGGGCGGCTGACGCGGATGTAGTTGCGGGTGTAGCCGGACATCATCCCGTCCTTGCACGCCGACTCGAACAGCACCTCTCCCCGCATCCCCCGGTGCGCCTCCACGAAGCTCCTGTGCAGACTCTCTGACAGATCCTCCAGCTGCGCAGCCCTGCGGGTCTTGACCTTGTCCGGCACCTGCCCCGGCATCAGGGCGGCTCTCGTGCCCGGACGGCGGGAGTACGGGAACACATGCAGGAACGCCGGGTGCATCTCCTCAACAAAACGCCGCCCCTGCTCAAACATCTCGTCCGTCTCCCCGGGCAGCCCTACCATGATGTCAAGCCCGAAGAACACCTTGGGGCCGCCCGGGGTCTCCATCTTGCTGCGGATGCGCTCCATCCTGCTTGCAAAGAGATCCGTGGAATACCTCCGCCCCATCCTGCGCAGCATCTCATCGGAGCCGCTCTGCAGCGGGATGTGGAAATGCGGCAGCACCTTGGTGCCGGAGGCTGTCCAGTCGATAATCTCATCGGTGAGCAGGTTGGGCTCTATCGAGGAAATGCGGTATCTCTCTATGCCCTCCACAGCGTCCAGGGCCTTGAGCAGGTCAAGAAAACTCTCCCCCGTAGTGCGTCCGAAGTCCCCCGTGTTGACTCCGGTGATGACCACCTCCTTGATCCCAGCCGCAGCAATCTGCCGCGCCTGGGAGACAATCTCGCTGATGGGGGCGTTGCGGCTGCGCCCCCTCGCGAACGGCACGGTGCAATAGGCGCAGAAGTTGTCGCAGCCGTCCTGCACCTTGAGGAACGCCCGTGTCCTGTCCTCGCCGCTGCTGTACGCCCCGAAAAACGGCCTCCGCGGCCCCACCTCCCGAACAGCCTCCGGAGTATCATTCCGGACAGTCTCCCGAGCATCCTCCCCAGTATCCTCCCGGCCATCCTCCCTGTCAAGCGACAGGATGGCCGGGACAAGGGCGGACTTGTCCTCCGCCCCGAACACGAGGCTGACTTCCTCCATCGCTGCAATCTGCTCACGCCGGAGCTGCGCCGCGCATCCCGTTACCGCCACGACGGCATCCGGGTTGATGCGGCGCACCCTCCGTATCTCGTTACGGGACTTGCTCTCGGCCCTCTGGGTGACGGCGCAGGTGTTGATGACATATACGTCTGCCCGCTCCTGCCATGGCACCACGGTGTAGCCGTGCCTGACAAACTCCCTCTCGTAGGTGGCTGTCTCGGCGTAGTTGAGCTTGCAGCCGAGGGTTATGAACGCTATGCTCTTGCCCATCACTGCGGATCCCGCGTATATGTCAGCTCCACCCTGGCCCAATCGGCCGGGCCGTCCACCGGTGGGGCGCTCTTGGACACCCTCACGGAGAATGTCTCCAGCTCCGGATGCGCCCGGGCAATGGCGGAGACTATGCGGGAGCAGAGGTGTTCGAGCAAGGCCGAGGGGCGGCGCATCTGCTCTGACACGATGCGGTATATGTCCCCGTAGTCAAGCGTGTCGGCAAGGGCGTCGCTTTCTGCGGCCTTGGCCACATCGCAGTCCGCACTGAAATCCACCACAAACAGGTTCGGAGCCTCCATCTCGCTGGGAAGCGCTCCGTGACGGCAGGAGAAACGCATGCCGTCGAGCATTATCTTGCCTCTTGTCATCTGTGCGCAAGCATTACAAATACACATGGGCGTTTGCCAATCACAGGGACGCGTCTCCGCCATTGGGACACCGTCATGGTGCGGATAAACTCGTCCGGAGAGCTGATGCCGGCGGCTACGCATATCTGCGTGGATGGGGCGCACTGGGCAAGCAGGTCCGCAAGCAGGGAGTCGTTGCGGTAGGGAGTCTCTATCATTATCTGGCTCTGCCCCAGCTCTGCCGAACGGCGTTCCACCGCCCGGATGGCCCGCCGCCGCTCATCTGTCTTGGCCGGCAAGTAGCCGCAGAAAGCGAATGACTGCCCGTTGAGTCCGGAGGACATCAGCGCCATCATCAGGGAGGACGGCCCGGCCAGAGGCACTGTCTCCACTCCAATCCTGTGGCACAGGGCGACAAGTCTCGCGCCCGGGTCAGCCACGGCGGGCAGTCCAGCCTCGCTGATCAGGCCCACGTCCACGCCTCCATCAAACAACCCCCCAAGCCGCTCCACGTCCTCATCGGAGCTGTGTTCGTTAAGGGTATGAAACTCCAGGGAGTCAATGCGCCCCTTGAGTCCCGCCCGGGAGAGATAGCGTCTGGCCGTCCTGACCTCCTCAACCACGTACACGTCTATCCGCTGCAGCAGGTCCAGCACCGCCGACGGAATGACATCAGAGGGGTCACCGTCACCTATAGGCGAGGGGATCAGATAGAGTTTGCCTTTGTCCGTCGTGCTCATTGCGTCTGTATTTCTATTGTCACCCTTTCGGCGCGGTCCCTGAGCGCAGCCTCCTGCATGGCCCTCTGACGCCTCTTCTTGCGGGATGAGAACAAGTCCCTCCAGAACTCCCTCATCGTGCGGAACTCCTTGCTGTAGCCTATGCCCACACCGTTGCGCTGCAAGTTGTCCAGATAGTTGCTGTACAGGTCGGCGGAATGCGAGAAGAGCGACAGCTGCACCGCCCCGGCCTTGTCCAGCTTGATACCTATGTCCAGGTCACCGGCCACGTCCCCGCTCTCGCGGTTGACGCTGTTCTGGTTGTTGCTGAGGTTGCCGTTCACAGTCACGCGGTTGTCAAACAGACGCGTGGACACCGCCACGTCAAACATGTCCTCCCCCTCCTCGGACGGCTGGTACTTGAGCCCGAGGTCAAGCGGGATATTGAGGCGCGAGAGGATGTTGTTGAGCTGCCCCGCCATTATCTCCGACGCATTGGAAAAGAGGATATTGGAGTTGTTGGAGATCCCGGAGCGGTCATCAGGCAGGAAGGTGTTGGCGACAAGCAGGGACAGGAACTGCCGCTGGAGCTTGTCCTCGGTGTTGAGCGCGCTGCGGACCTGCGACTCCGTGACCGGGTCGAGATCCGGGATGTCGATGGAGAATTTGAGCTGGGGGTTGCGTATCCTGTCCGAGACGTTGATGCCGCAGATCACATTGCGCCGGGTGCTGGTGGAGGTAGTGTCGGCGATGAGGGTGGAGAGCGAGACCTTGGTCGTGTAGGAGGCGTTGATGTCGAGGCTGCTGTTCATGATGTCCCCCTCAAACTTGATGTTGCTGCCGTTGCTGATGGAGAAATCCCTGCTCGTTATCCCTATCACCGAATAGTGGAAGTTGCCCTCCGTGATGTTGTAGTCCCCGTTGAAATTGAAAAGCTTCTTGCGGGCGTTGATGTCAATGTCGAGGTCGCCGTTGCCCTTGGCCACTATGGCGTTGCCGGCCGATCCGTCAATCTCCAGATGGCATGACACCTCGGGGTTGGGGACCACATGCAGGCTGATGTCAAAATTGCCCGGGCTGGAAGCCTTGGCCGACAGCTCCTCCATCATCCTCTCGTAAGGGTCCACCCATTTCTCAGGCTCCCTGAATGTCAGCAGCGTGGTGGCGGAGGACGAGCCGGACTTGAGAGGAATGTAGATGTCGCCGCCGCCCGCCGTGCTCGCGTCCACGGAGAGCTTGAGATCCTTCAAAGGGCCCTCTATGCGCATGACCCCGTCGCCGGAGACCTTGCCGTAGAAGCTCTCATTGTGCCCGGAGGCGATGTCCAGCAGGCGCAGTCCGCCAAACCTGGCTGTGATGTCGGTGCGCATGTCCGAGAAACGCTTGTGCAGCAGCCCGCCGGACAAAATCCCCCGGCCTCCGTTGCCGTCGCTTACCGAGATGTCCTTGAGGGTGATGGCCGAGTCGTCCATCTCAACCTGGCCTTTGAGCCAGTACTTGACTTCGGTAAACCCGACCTGCATCATCGCGTCCAGATCGAGGCCTGAGCTCCGGACAGACAGCGCGTCCAGCGGGCCGGACGCGGTGACAGCCCCGCTGACACTGCCTTGGAGGTCGCTGTAGATGCCTGTCTGAATGTCCGCGAAATACCCGAGGTCAAAGCCGTCAAATGCTGCAGCGGCATCGATGCGGCGGTCTGAGGACACACGGGCGTCCGCGCTTATGGTGCTCTTGGAGCCTATCTCGTTGCGCAGGGACAGGGACAGGCTTTCGTCCTCGGCATCCCACTGGCTGTCTATCAGCAGTCTGCCCATGTCGCGACCCGCAAGAGAGCTGCCTCCGCTCTCAAGCGTCCCGTTCAGTTTGGGGACTCCTGACAGGGGCGAAAGCAGCCGGAGCGATCCGGACAGCAGACCCTCCACCTCCATTCCGGCTGCGGGGGTCAGCATGGAGAGGTCCATGTCCGACAGCTCCACGGTGAGAGTGTCCTCACGGCTGCGGGACAGCACGCCGTCCGCCAAAACCTTTTGAGAGCCGCTGCTGACATCCAGCCCCTCAACGCTGACATCGCCCCGCGACCATGATATGCGCGAGTCGCCTATATTCCAGACATTGCCGTCAGCGGACAGGGTTGACGGGGCGGTGCCGCCGGATATGGCCAGAGCACCGTCCTCGTCACGGGACAGCAGCGCGAAGAGATTGATGTCCCCAGCTGCAGCCTGAGGCTCCGCGCCAGCCTGTGCGCCGCCGAAGCTGAAATTGGCCTCCACCCTGTCATCCAGCGCATTGGCTGACAGCACAGGAGCCTGCAACTTGGCCAGCCCTGCATTGATCTCGCCGCAGCTGAAGTTGAGGTTGAGGCTCCCGCCCCGGTTGTCAGAACGGATCACGATGTCCTTGGCGTATTTGTCCATGATGGCGATCCGCTGGGAACGCACAAGCGCGTCCATGCCGCCGGAGCCGTCCACATCGATATTGACGGCCGTGCCGTCGGCAATGTATATGCCCGGCCGGAAGAATGCGAGCAGCTCCCTCGTGTCAGTGAACTTGAAGTCCGCCGCTATGTTGCCTCTCGCCGGATCCGTGCCGGCCTTGCACAACGCCGGCAACGCGTCGCGGAACGCAGCGTCCCTGATGATTTCCACAGCCCGCAGCGGGTTGCTGTCCGAGACTATCGTGCCGCCGGCAAAATCCGATCTGAAGGTCACGGTATGCCCTCCGTCCGAGGAATGCGAAGACAGGGAAATATCCCCGATGTCATGCCTGCCGGAGGGGCTCTCCAGCACCACATTGCTCACATCCACATCGCCCACCAGCTTGCCGTCGGCGAGGCTCATGTAGTTGGCGTTGACAGAGCCGGACGCCCTCGACACGGGACGTTTGTCTATGTTGAGCGCGTGGAGGTCGGCATAGCCGAGATTGAAATAGAACTTGTACAGGGCGTTGCTGGTCTTCTGCGACAATGTGAATATGCCCTGGAAGAGGAAGTTGAGGTTGGGGTCGCCACAGATGACCCGCCCGTCAAACTCGTTGCCGCTGAATGTGCCCGCAGCCGCCAGCCCCTGATAGTCGTAGCCGAGGATGTTGAGCCTGCCCACATACAGGGTGTCCGCCGTGACGGTCACAGGGTCTCCGGCAAAGGACACCCGTCCGGACACATGTGCGCTGCATTCCCGCACCGGGCCGCTCCCGATGGCGGAGGCCACATTCAGGTCACGGGTTGTGACCGCCCCCGCTATCTCCGGGGACCCTGACATCAGGCCGCTTACAGAGAGGTCGCACTCCGCCTCCCCCATTCCGCCCGATGACAGGCGGGCGGCAAGCCGCATGCGGTTGAGAGGGCCTCCGCCTTGGAGGGACAGGGACAGTCTCTCGCCCTTGGCGTACTTCCCCAGCTCCGCCCGCAACCCGCATTCAGAGAGCAGCCTCTCCAGCTCGGAGGTGCGGAATGACAGCCTCTGCACATCAGCGCTGACGCTGGCCTCGGACGGACGGGTTATCCCGGAAATGCGGCAGGAAAGGCTTCCCTCTACGCCGCTCTTGTCGGAGAATGCCAGCTTGCTTATCCTCATGTCCGACACCGGCCCGTCATACTCCGCCGTCTCTATATCGAGGCACGGGGCGAATTGGAGCCGCCGCGTGAACACGCACACCGTGCGCCCGTCCAGACGTGAGTCCCGGGCCGAGCCATGCATGCTGACCTGGCTGAGGAACTGCTTGAACGCATGCCCGTCTGCATAGGACATCGAAAACTCGTCAAGACTGACATCCGACCAGTCGTCTACGGCATGCACATCGGTGATAAGGGTGCTGCCTTTGACCACCTGCACCTTGCCGGTGAGGGAGCGGATATTGTAGCCGCATTTCTCAGACGCGTGGAGCTGGGTGACCTCCGCGCTCACGCCCTCTTTGACGAAATTGAAGTCACGCGCCTTGAGCAGAGGCACCTTGACCTCCATGTCCTTAAAATTGATGCGCCCTTGCAGGACTGTATCCAGGCTCACATTGAACTGCCTGTAGGTCACGTCCCTGGCATTGAGCCGCCCCATCCGGAAGAGGTCTGGGATGCTCTTCTCCCCCGTCTTTTTGCGCCCGCCGCCCAGGCCAAGCGCACGCGTGAGATTGATCCGCCCGTTGCCCTCAAACACGAGGTTGAACTCAACGCCCTCGGCACTTACTCTGCGCAGATGGAGAGGAGTCCCGCTCAAGATGTCCTTGCCGAATGTCACCACGAGGGTGGAGGCATGAAGTATGGTGTCCTGCGGGGCGAACATCGCATCCCGCACCGGGCTGCGGTCCAGGAGCAGCGCGTCCTTGACAACCAGCGTGTTGAACGGGAGCAGGAACGCCCTCCCGACACGTATCTCCGCATCAGCCTTGTCCTCAAGCGACGAGAGCGCCTCCCGCACTATACGGGTCTGGACGGCAGGCACTTGCAGGAGCAGGATGACAAAGAGAGCGAGCGCGGCTATGCCGGTGACAACGAGAGCGGCTATGTGTCTGTGCCCTTTGATGATGTAAGCCCTGTTTGGTACAAACTGCTAATTTAGCAAACTTCGCCGCACCTGCAAAGGGCATGATGGCGGACGCATAAAAGTTTTTGCACCGCAGAGGCGAGAGCACGGCATCATGGTGAAGAACCGACGACAGGCAGATTCCGCCGCCAAGTGTCAGCGCAGGTCGGTGACGACAAACGTGTCGGGCAGGGCCTTGACGTCCAGCGTGAAATCAGAGATGTCGGACACTTCGCTGAATGTCATGCCGGATATGATGAATATGGTGACGGTGCCGTCCCGGACTGTTACGCGCGCGCCGGCAAGCGACCCTCCACGGAAATGCAGCGTCGCGCCCTCAATCCCGGAGACGCCCTCTGCCGGGGTCAGGGTGACCGCCGTCGTCTTGCGCCCGTCCAGGGTCGAGGCCCGCTCCTCCCCGCTGACAAACGCCGTCGCGATGGACTCCAGGAATGCCGCCGGGCTGGCGTTCCACAGCGCCGAGTCCGCGCTTGCGTCCTCGATGTAGCATTCGCCCGCCCCGGCATCCACAGTCCACCGCACAGACCCGTCGCATATGATCTCCACGCCGCCGGAATCGAGCCTCCAGCAGCCTCCCTGCATTTCCACATGCCCGCTGCCGGAGAAAGCCGTCTCGCCCTCCGTCCTGTAGCTGTAGTCAAAAGAGGTGCGCGACTGCGCGATCCTGCGGGCAAGATCCTCCACCTCTCCTCCCCGAAGCACGGGGCAGAGACAGAGCAGGGCAGCAGCCAGCAGCAGCCTTGCCGTGCGCACCGCCAGGGCGGATGCCCGTGATGAACCTGCAGATGTCATTGCTGATGCCTGAATGCCTTGATGATGCCCTCCAGCTCGTTTAGGTCATGCACGAGGACTTGCCTTGGCTTGGAGCCCTCCTGAGGCCCCACTATGCCGGCGGCCTCAAGCTGGTCCATAATGCGCCCTGCCTTGGCGTAGCCCACCGACAGCTTGCGCTGCAGGTCGGAGGTGGATCCTTTCTGGTTGGTCACGACCATCCGTGCGGCATCCTCAAAGCGGTCATCGAGGTCTTTCATGTCCACCATGCCGCCTCCCTCGCCAGCTTCCTCGGACGGGTCAGGCAGGTAATAAGGGGTGTTGTAGGACTTGCGCCAGCCCTGCTGCTCCCCGATGTACCGCGTGATGGCGTTGATTTCCTTGTTGGACACGAATGCGCACTGGATGCGCTCGCTCTCAACGCCGCTGTAATATATCATGTCACCGTTGCCGATGAGCTTCTCCGCTCCCGTGGTGTCGAGGATGGTGTTGGAGTCCACACGTGAGATGACCCTGAACGCAATGCGCGTCGGGAAATTGGCCTTGATGATGCCGGAAATGACATTCACCGAGGGCCTCTGCGTGGCGAGAATGACATGTATGCCGGCGGCGCGTCCCTTTTGCGCGAGACGCACGATGGAGTTCTGTATGCTCCGGGACGCCGCCTTTACCTCCGGGCTGGCCCCGTCGGCCAGGGTGAGGTCGGCGTACTCGTCGATGATCACAACTATATAGGGGAGGAACTTGTGTCCCTCGGTTGGGAGGAGCTTGCGGTCCTGGAACTTGTCGTTGTAGAGCTTGATATTGTTGACGTATGCCTTGGATAGCAGCTCATAACGGTCGTCCATCTCTATGCACAGGCTGCGGAGTATCTTCTCCGCGTCCTTGGGCTTCTTGACTATGGCGCTGTTCCTCTCGTCACGGTCGTCAACCGCGTCCGGCAGCACGGCCAGATAGTGGTGCAGCAGCTCGACGTATGACGAGAACTCGACCATCTTGGGGTCGATGAACACAAACTTGAGCTCCGAGGGATGCTTGGCATAGAGGAGCGAAGACACAATGGTGTTGAGCCCCACGGACTTGCCCATCCTCGTCGCGCCGGCCACCAGCAGGTGCGGGGCCTCGGCGAGGTCAAACACCTTGACCTTGCGCTGGATCGTGAAGCCGATGGCTATGGGCAGCTCGGCCTTGCTGTTGCGGTAGGCGTCATCGTTGAGCATTGCCCTCAGGGGCACAATGGACGGGACGTCGTTGGCGACTTCCACGCCTACGGCATCCTCCAGCACCACGACGCGCACGCCTTTGGCGTTGAGCTTGAGAGCCAGATCCTCCTGCACACGCTTGATCTCGGCTATCTTGACCCCTTTGGCGGGATAGAGCTTGTACAGCGTGACAGTAGGCCCCACGATGGCCCGCACGTCATCCAGCTGGATGCCGTAGTCGGAGAGGGCCGTGCGTATCTTGTTGTTGTTGCGCAGCAGCTCATCCTTGGTCACGTCCTGCTGCTTGGCGCTGTATTCTCCCAACAGGTCGAGGGTGGGGAAACGGTAGTCGGGGAGTTCCTCCTTGCGTGGCTCGAACCTGGGCAGAGGCTTCTTGATGGTGGTCGAATATCCGCCCCCGGTCTCAACCGTAAACCCGCCGGACTCCGAGCCAGTCCCGCCTGCGGACTGCTGCCCGCCGTCCGCCTGGGCAGAAGCTCCACCAAAGACGCCGCCGTCTGCCGAAAGATTGCTTGCCGAAGGGCCGTCTGCCGGATTGCCGCCGCCAGTGGAGCCTAAGCCGCCACCGGAGATGCCGCCATTTGCCGCAGAGCCGCCTTCGGAATCGCCGCCAGCCGCCGGGACGCTCTCGGGGCCATTGGCGCCCGTCGCTCCGTCACCTGCGGGACTGCCGCCGTCCACAGCCGGGACGCTTCTGCCGCCTGTCTCATCACCGCCTGAAGAAGTCTCCACGCCGTCTGCGGGCTCGTCATCATTGCCGCCGCCAGCCTCATCAGCGCCGGAGCCGGACTTTGCCGCCAGCCTGGCCTCTTTGGCCTTGGCTTTGCGGGCTTTGCGCTCTGCCCTGCGCCTTGCCCTGCGTTCAATCATCCGCGACACCATCCGGCTGAAGCCTCCGCCGCAGCACAGCATCCAGCACACGGCAAACAAAATGGCGAACACCAGCGTGACCGCATCCCCGAAGAGATTGCGTCCCCAGCTGATGACAAATGAGCCGAAATGTCCGCCCAGACCGCCCCCAAAAGCGTTGTCCGCCCCAAGCACATCTCCTGCGTAAGCGAGGATCAGCGAGCATATCATCGCTCCTGACAGCGAGGCTGCGCATGTGTCCAGGATGCGCTTGCGCCATCCTCCGGCAAGCAGCCTGACAGATATGGCCACCGGGATGACCAGCAGCGCGAAGCTGCCCAGCCCGAACCAGCCGCACACCAGCAGACGCCCCAGCCTGTATCCGAGCTTGCCTCCATAATTGTGGCCTGTGACCTCGGGTGACATCTCCCCCGGCATGCCCAGCAGGCTCTGGTCCTGCTTCCACGTAAACAGGTATGACACCGACGCTATGAGAGCCCATAACGCCAAGGCGGCGACGCACAGCCCCGTGATGCGGAGCGCGGTCGCTTTCTGATGGTCATCCCAGTTACGCCAGAGGGTCATTTATGCTTGTTCTTCCAGTTGTTCTTGCGTTTCTTGCCGATGCCTTTGGACTTGTCGCCGCCCATGCCGGGGCGTGAGAAGTTGGCGTTGGTGGAAATCTTGGTCAGCGTCAGCCCCTCCGGCACCTTGATCCTGTAGTCGGAGAGCTTCTCAATGTCATTGAATATGGTCTCGTCCGCCACGCTGTCCTTGTTCCATATAAGGTACTGCTGACGCATGTAGATGGCCAGCGAGCGTATCATACCCGTCTTGACCTCCCCGTCAGGCTCGGAGGCTATGAGGTCTATGATGCTCTCGATGTTGCGCCCGTAATGCGCGGCCTTGAGCGGACGCAGCCCCATAGGGATGGGGACAGGCCTGGTCTCCATCATCTTGGGTTCCGGAGCGGGATACGGGGAGTCGATGTCAAGGCCCTCGCCGGCCATCATGTAGAGGTGGTCCCAGAGCTTCTGCTCCCAGTTGTCCTGCTGGTGCACCTGAGGATTGAGTATCTCCATGGACTTGACCACGGCGCGGGCCTGCTCGCTGCGCTTGTCCCTGTCCGGGATGGCCTTGACCCTGTCAATCATGTCCAGTATGCCTCTGCCGTACTCCGGCATCTTGAGCTTCTCGAGCTCCGTGTTGTAGTACAACTTTATGGTGTTGTTGCTCTCTTCCATTCTGTCTTGTCGTGAATAATAAATACATGCGCGGGCCGGACGGCCAGAGCGGCCCGCAGCCCGGGACTCCGGGGAGAGGCTCGGGGCAAAGATACAAAAACTGCCGCAACTTGCAAACCGGCCTACAAAAAACGCCACCACTCCCGGAACCGCCTCCGCCCCAAGGTTGGTGAGCGAAAACGCCCCTTCCGCTCACGGGAACACCACCGATCCAGCCGGCGGCCCCAATCTCAAAAAAAATTGGCAACAGCCCCAATTTTACCCCCCCCGAGTATTGTTTTTACGCAGAATAATCTCGAAATTTGGATGTTCAGTTAGTTCCGCAAGGTGTGTTAACCTTGATTATGTCACTATGAATTATCAACTTAAAAGCGCTCTATTAGCGTCATTCCTCCTTTGCATAGGCTGCATCCTGTCCGCCCAGACCCGCAAGGTGTCCGGCACGGTGGTGTTTGCCGAAGACGGGGAGGCAGTTGCCGGCGCATTCGTCAAAGTCGAGGGTTATGAGATAGGGGCGATGGCTGACGCCGACGGGAAGTTCACCATCGACAACGTCCCCGCAGACGCCAAGACCGTCGTGACGGTGTTCATGGGCTGCAAGGACAACCGCTCGCCTATTTCGGACGGCATGCGCATCGTGATGGAGAGCGACACGGAGCAGCTCACGGAAGCCGTCGTGACCGGCATGCAGAAGATGGACAGGCGGCTGTTCACCGGGGCCACATCCAAGGTTGACGCGCAGGACGCCAAGCTCGACGGCATGGCCGACATCAGCCGCTCGCTGGAGGGTAGGGCAGCGGGAGTGTCCGTGCAGAACGTTTCGGGCACGTTCGGCACAGCCCCCAAGATCCGGGTCAGGGGCGCCACCTCCATCTACGGCTCTTCCAAGCCTCTTTGGGTCGTGGACGGGGTGATTATGGATGACGTCGTGGAGGTCAGCGCGGACGAGCTCTCGTCCGGAGATGCCAACACCCTCATATCAAGCGCAATAGCAGGGCTTAACGCGGACGACATCGAGAGCTTCCAGATACTCAAGGACGGGTCGTCCACATCCATCTACGGGGCGAGGGCCATGGCCGGAGTCATCGTCGTCACCACCAAAAAAGGACGCGCCGGCACCAGCCGCATCAGCTACACCGGGGAGTTCACCACAAGGCTCGTGCCCAGCTACAATGACTTCAACATAATGAACTCCCAGGAGCAGATGGGAGTCTACAAGGAGCTCAAGGAAAAGGGCTGGCTCAATTTTGCCGACACCTACAGGGCATCCAGCAGCGGAGTTTACGGCAAGATGTACCAGCTGATGAACACCTACGACCCCGAGACCGGGCTCTTTGCCCTCGAGAACACCCAGACCGCCATGAACCGCTACCTGCGGGCCGCCGAATACCGCAACACCGACTGGTTTGACGAACTCTTCTCCCCTGACGTGATGCGCAACCACTCGGTGAGCCTGTCGGCCGGCAGCGACAAATTCAACATGTACGCCTCCATCAGCGTCATGCAGGATCCCGGATGGTACATTGACAGCAAGGTCAGCCGCTACACGGCCAACATCAACGGCACGTACAACATCAGCAGCTCACTGTCATTCAACATGATAGCCTCGGCTTCATACCGCCGCCAAAAAGCTCCCGGCACCCTGAGCCAGAACACCGATCCGGTCTCTGGCGAGGTCACAAGGGACTTTGACATCAACCCGTACTCCTACGCCCTCAACAGTTCGAGGACTCTCGACCCGGACGAATGGTACACCCGCAACTACGCGGATTTCAACATCAGGCACGAGCTGGACAACAACTTCATGGACATCGATGTCCAGAACTCCAAGTACCAGGGCGAGCTCCGCTGGAAAGCGTTCCCCGGGTTTGAGCTGTCCGCCCTTGCGGCCATGAAATATTCTTCGACGTCCATCGCGCACCGCATCAAGGACAGCTCCAACCAAGCGGAGGCGTACAGGGCCATGGATGACGCCACCATACGGGACCGCAACCCCTGGCTCTACACCGACCCGGACAACGCGTACAACCTCCCCATCTCCATCCTGCCCAAGGGAGGCATCTACCGCAAGACTGACAACACCATGCGCTCGCTTGACCTGCGCGTCACCGGCAACTGGAACAAGACCTTTGCCCGCACCCACATAGTCAACCTCTTCGGAGGAATGGAGGCCAACGAGGTGCGCCGCGACAACACCTACTTCCTGGGCTGGGGCATGCAGTACGACAACGGCGAGATACCCTACTATATATCAGTTCTTCAAGAAGAGCATCGAGGACGGCTCTGACTACTATTCCATCGGATCCACCCGCAACCGCTCGCTGGCGCTCTTCGCCAACGGCACTTACTCTTACAAGGGGCGCTACACCGTCAACGGCACATTGCGCTACGAGGGAACCAACCGGCTCGGCAAGACCCGGACGGCGAGGTACATGCCCACATGGAACATCTCCTCCTCCTGGAATGTCCACGAAGAGGATTTCTTCTCCGCTCTGGAGCCGGCCATTTCACATCTGACCGTCAAGGCCTCTTATTCGCTGACCGGAGACCCCGGGCCGTCGTCAGTCACCAACTCCACCGTGCTGCTGACGAGCTACAGTCCTTACCGCCCGTTCACATCTGTGCAGGAGAGCGGCATCATGATCGAGAGCCTCGCCAACAACGAGCTGACCTACGAGAAGAAGCACGAGCTCAACATAGGGCTGGACATGGGGCTGCTTGGCAACCGCATCAACCTCGAGGCTGACTGGTACCGCCGCAACAACTACGACCTGATCGGCATTGTCCGCACCCAGGGGGTCGGAGGGCAGATCTCAAAGCTCGCCAATGTGGCTTCGATGCGCTCGCACGGGGTGGAGTTCACCCTGTCTACCAAGAACATTGAAGCCAAGGATTTCTCCTGGAACACGGACTTCATATTCTCCAAGACCAACACCGAGGTGACCGAGCTGCAGTCCCAGTCCACAGTCATGGACGTCATAGCCGGCAACGGCTTCGCCATCGAAGGTTATCCGGTCAGGGGATTGTTCTCCTACCAGTTTGACGGCCTGTCCTCCATCGGGACGCCTGTCATCACGGACCAGGACGGCAATGTCACGTCCAGCGGCAGCAGCATCAACTTCCAGAGTCAGGATCTGAGCCATCTCAAATACGAGGGTCCCACCGACCCCACAGTGACCGGCAGCCTCGGCAACGTGTTCCGCTACAAGGGGTGGAAGCTCAATGTGTTCCTGACATATTCATTCGGCAATGTGCTCAGGCTTGACCCTGTGTTCAGCAGCTCTTACTCCGACCTGGACGCCACCCCCAAGGAGTTCAAGAACAGGTGGGTCATGTCCGGGGATGAGGAAGTGACTGACATCCCCGTCATACTCACGCGACGGCAAAACTCCACCAACGGATATTACAGGATGCTGTACAACGCGTACAACTACTCCACCGCCCGCGTGGCCAAGGGGGACTTCATCCGCATGAAAGAGATGTCCTTGAGCTACGACTTCCCCCGCGAATGGGTCAAGAGGACGCTGCGCATAAGCGACCTCTCGCTCAAGCTGCAAGGCACCAACCTCTTCCTCATCTACGCGGACAAGAAGCTCAACGGGCAGGATCCGGAGTTCTTCCTCTCCGGAGGAGTGTCGTCCCCGGTGCCCAAGCAATTCACATTCACAGTCAGGATAGGGATCTGACGACAGGAGGACAAAGACATGAGATACAACACCATATCATACATGCGGACGCTGACGGCGCTATTGGTTGCAGCCTTGGCTGCGCTCGGGGCCGTCTCGTGCGATAAATACCTCGACGTGACACCTGACAACAGGGCGGAGCTCAAGAACGGGGATGACATCTCCAACCTGCTTGTCAGCGCATACCCGCAGACCGCCCCTTGCGAGATCGGCGAGATGTCTTCGGACAACACAGACCACAATGTCAACTCGGAGGGCAGCTGGACGACTTTCAACATCCTCCAGGAGAAACTTGCACGCTGGCAGGACACCTCCGAGACCGGTGAGGATTCGCCATACAACATGTGGGAGAGCTGGTACATAGCCATCTCCGCATGCAATGAGGCTCTCGCGGCCATCAGCAATCTCGGCGACTCCCCTGACCTGCAGCCGCAGAAAGGCGAGGCCCTGATATGCCGGGCCTACTGCCATTTCATGCTGGCAAATGTATTCTGCCGCGAATACAGCCCCAAGACCGCCTCCCAAGATCTGGGCATACCCTACATGCTGGAGGCGGAGACCACCGTCTCGCCGAATTACGTCAGAGGCACGGTGGCGGATGTCTATGCCCATATCGCGGATGATATCCAGGCGGCCCTGCCCCTCATCTCCGACGACGTGTACAGCGTGCCCAAATATCACTTCAACCGCAAGGCCGCATACGCGTTCGCCGCGCGGTTCTGGCTGTACTACATGCAGGAAGACCTTTCCAACCTCGACAAGGCGATTGAGTACGCCACAGAATGCCTCGGCCCCGATCCGGGCTCTGTGATGCGGGACTGGAAGACAGTGGGCGCCCTCTCGCCGAACGACAAGATCCGTTCAAAGGCATTCGCAGATGCCGCAGAACAGGCCAACCTGCTGCTCATCTCCACCTATTCGGCATGGAACCGCGTCTACGGCCCGTGGAGTCTTGGGCTCGCCTACACCCACAACACCCTGATAGCCGAGACGGAGAGCTGTAAGGCGGCGGGATTCTGGGGCAACTCCGACGTGTTCTACTTCAGTGTGCCGCAGTACACAGACCTCCCCAAGGTGATGATGGACAAGATGGCGGAGTTCTTTGAGTACATCGACGCGGTGCAGGGCATAGGGTACGTGCATATCATGTATCCGGCCTTTACCACCGACGAATGCCTGCTCAACCGTGCCGAGGCCTACGCCCTCAAAGGGGAATACTCCTCCGCATACAGCGACCTCACCGTATGGATGAACCATTTCACCAGCAATTCCACCAAGGTGAGTGCAAGGCTGCTCCAGAGCACATACGGTGACATCGCGTACTACACGCCCGAATCCCCCACCCCCAAGAAGCGCCTCAATCCGGACTTCCCAGTCGCCCAAGGCGAGCAGGAAAACCTGATACAAGCCATCCTGCATGCCCGCAGGGTCCTGTGTCTGCACGAGGGGCTGCGCTGGTTTGACATCAAGAGATACGGGATAGAGATATACAGGCGCACCGTGCGCAGCGATGCAGTGACCGAGGTCTATGACACCCTGTCCAAGGATGACCCCAGACGGGCCATACAGCTCCCCTCAAGCGTGATTGCCGCCGGGATGGAGCCCAACCCAAGAAATTAATTGACGATGAATACAAGACTGGCATACATGACGCTCGCGGCTGCCGCACTTGTCTTTGCGGCATGTTCAGAGGACAGCCTCGACAAGGAGAGCATATTCCAGGACTCCGCCCAGGACAATGCCACGGAGTTTGACAGCTGGATATACGACAACCTCACGCTCCCCTACAACATCCGCCTCATCTACAAGATGTCCGACCTGGAGACAGATTTCTCGTACACCCTGACCCCGGCCGCCATAGACAAGTCCATGATATTGGCAAAGGCCGTCAAATACTGCTGGCTCGGCTCGCTCGACGAGACGGCCGGCATAGACTTCACCAGAGCCTATGTCCCCAAGGAACTGCAGTTCATAGGCTCCGCAGGATGGTCTTCCAACGGCAGCACCATGCTCGCCGGCTCTGCCGAGGGCGGGCTCAAAGTGACCCTCTACATGGTCAACAGCCTGCAGCTCTCCAAGAACTATCTCAACGAGAACTATTTCAAGACCATGTACCACGAGTTCACCCACATCCTCACACAGGTCAAGGACTACAGCGAGGATTTCCAGCAGATAAGCGAGGGGGACTATCTCGGCGGCGACTGGTACGCATATATCGACACATGGGCGCACTATGCGGGGTTTGTGAGTCCGTACGCCATGAGCGAGTACAACGAGGACTGGGCTGAGACAGCCGCAACATACATCACCTATGATGACTCGCAGTGGTCGTCAATGCTGGACGAAGCAGGGAGTGACGGCCGGGACGGAGACGAGATCATACTGCGCAAGCTCAGCTATGTCCGCAACTATTTCCGCGACAGCTGGGGGATTGACCTCGACGAGCTCCGCAGGGTGTCTCAGAGACGCATAACGCAAGCGACCTCCGGAGTCATAGATTTGCAAACGCTTTGAAAATGAAACAGTATCGCATATACATGGCTGCAGCCGTCCTGCTCTCATTGCTGCCGGGATGCACGAGGGAGGAAGATGACCTCTTTGAGGACTCCGCAGCTGTCAGGACATCCAAGGCTGTGGCAGCCTGCAAGGAGACCCTCGTCAGCTCTCAATACGGCTGGGTCATGGATTTCTACCCCTCCGACGGGTCGCTCGGGGGATATCCGTACACTGCGGTGTTCAGCAGCGGAGGCGAAGTGACAATGCGGGCCCCGGTGTCCCTCGTAGGGTCGTTCGGCCTCTACACTTATGTGGCAGGGGACGAGTCGTCTTCGTACTACGATGTCATATCGGAGACAGGGCCGGTGCTGACATTCAACACCTCCAACTCCCCGTTCCACGCATGGTCCGAGCCTAGCTCGTCCAGCCCGGGCGGCTATTACAGCGACTATGAGTTTGTGTTCGAGAGGGCTTCCAACGATGCCGACACACTCTTCCTGCACGGCAAGAAACACGGCATGAAGCTGCTCATGTACCGTCTGGACGAGGATGCCGGGACTTATATGAGCGAAGCTCTGGATATGACCGCAGTGGCCTCCGCATCCATACATGGGCGCCTGATCTGCGACGGGGTGACATATCTGGCCTCATTCATCAACAAGAGGCTGGAGGTAGACGCCGCCGCAGATTCCACTGTCACCATCCCCTACCTGTACACGGACAAGGGCATCAGGCTCTACACTCCGCTGACCCTTGGTGATGTCACATTCCGGGACTTGCACTATGACAAGGAGGCGGACACATTCTCCTCGCCTGACGGCAGGGCGCTCTCCCCAGTCCCCACCGCAGCGGAGCTGTATGCCAACACCCACTACCCATGGTATTTCATCTTCGACAGCTACGACTCCAGCCTGACCCCCAGCTCGGATGAGATGGACGATGTCACGGAGAGCATACTGCGGCAAGTGGCGGCCCCGAGCAGGGACTTCGACAACTGCGTCCTCTGGGCGGCGTCGGTCGGGAGGACGGACAGCAACATCCTGTCCTACTACACCGAGCCTGACTACTGCATAGGATTCAGGCCTTATGAGGGTGTCAATCCGCCCCTGACCACAAGGCTCGCCGACTACGACAACTGCTACGATGTCGCATGCCCGATGAGCATCAAGGTCGTCAGCATAGAGGACAGCACCGTGAGCATAGAGCCGAGCAGCCAGAACGGTTTCCAGTGGAGCGGGACTGGCATGTTTGAGGATCTGTACGGCCCGTTCGCCCAGCATATCTGTGACGGGAGCCCGTACAAGGTCACTTTTGACTCCATGACATCCCCATCCAGAGTCACGCTCCGGAGCGTGGATGGGAGCACTTGGTTCACCTTGCAGAGATGGGATTTGTAAAGACATTGTTATGAGCAAGATATACTACACGACATTGGCCTGGCTCCTGCCCGGGCTTGTGCTGGCAGGAGGGTGCTCGGACGAGTTTGAGTACAAGGACGAGAGGACGATTGAGGTCGTCAGCTCCGATTTGGAGTTCGGACGCGACGCGTCTGCCGGGGCTGTCACAGTGCGGAGCGCCACCCCATTTGCCGCGACTGTGGACAAGGACTGGTGCAAAGTCTTTGTCCGGGACTCCATAGTGACGGTGAGCGTAAGCGAGAACAGCTCTCACGACGACCGGGCGGCAGTCCTGACGCTGACCAACTCTGACGACCAGCTCAACCTCTCTGTGACGCAGAGCTGCTCGCGCTTTGATTTCGCCTCGGAGGCGAGCTATTCCCTCGGCGACGAGGCCGAGACGATAGACATCGCTGCGACGCTTGATTTTGACTACACCATCACTCTCCCTGACTGGATTGCCGGAGAGAGGACGGAGAGCGGATACCGGCTCAATGTCTCGGAGAACGACAGCGGATACCCGCGCAACTCAACGGTCTGGATCACATCCGACAATACACTTATAAGCTTTACCGTCAGCCAGTTCGGCGCGAACGACATCGCCGGTGCCTATGATGCCTCGTACAGCGCGTTGGGCGGGTCCGGATCCTTGAGCAAGAGCGTCACCGTCAGCCGGGTCTCGGATGTCGGAAATGATTTCATCATCGAGGGGCTCAGTGGCAGCTTCAGCATACCTGTGGTGTTTGACAATGACGACAAGTCTCTCAAATTCAACAACCTCACCAGACTCGGACAGGATACGGACACGACTTGGACATTCCTGCTGTGCACGACAACGGCTGGCAATATCCCCCTGCTGGACGGCACTTACGACTCCACATCCTCTCTCACCGGGTCCGGAGGGGTGCTCAAACCCACATTCACGTTCAACACGACCCCGTTCTACTATGAGACTATAATGGGGACTTACAGCTGGAGTGTGGAGGGGTTCTTGCTGGGCAGGTTTGACGACCCGGACTTGTCGTACGCCAACTATATTGATTTCAATGAGTCCTTTATGCGACTTGCCCTTGTAAAGAATTGACCATGAGATACTATAAATTGTTATACTCCACAGTCTTGGCCGCCTTGGCAATCTGCTCTTGCACAAGCAAGGACGAGCCGGAGCCGGTCATCCCGAAGCCGGAGGAGCCGTCCAATGTGGACATCACGGTGGACATCAATTTAACGCCTGTCACCAAGACTTCCTGGTCTGTCACAGCCGAAGACGCGCTGAAGACGGCATGGGAGAGCGATGACCAGGTGTCGGCCTACCAGGACGGCATTGTCAGCGCCCTAAGCTTGCAAGGTGCTGGCGGCGGGGAGACAGGCAGGTTTGGAGGCCGCATGGATGACGCGTTCAAAGACCTGTCGGTCGTATGGTTCTGCTACCCTGCGGTGGGAGCTGACGGGAGGTTTGACCTGTCAAGCCAGGACGGCACCATTGAGGGGCTAGCCAACGCGGACTGCCTGACAGCATACGGCCTGTATGACAAATACACGGCCTCCATCGACGGAGGCGAGTCCGTCACGATGACACGCAATGTCGCTGTCGTGCATTTTGGCACGATAGGATGCGCGGGCGCGGGCGGCTCGCGTGTCAAGACACTGACGCTCAGCGGCAGCGTCATAGGCAACGCGGCATCATTCTTCGGAGGCAGCATGAGTGCCGTTGAGCAGGGGGATGTGTCAGCCGCCATTGACGCTGTGCCCGACGGGGACAAGCTCTCCGATGTGTGGATGACATTCTTCCCCAAGGGCAGCATCTGGTCGAGCACGGCAACCCTCTCCGCACAGCTGGAGGACGGGCGCGTGCTGTCCGGAGAGGTGGCTTTTGGAGAAGTCCCGCAGAAAGGGGCTGTCTACGAGACGGACGCCACGCTCGAGGACATCAACGCCCGTCACGGGCTGGACTTCTATATGGGAGGGGCGCTGGATGACAGCGAAGATGCCAATTTCTTGCACAAGGCGGCCTTGTGGAAGAACGGGGAGCTGATCCGTCCCAGCACCACTGTCTCCAACTGGCAGGCCATAAAAGACATTGACACCGATGGGGAGGATGTCTATTTCCTGCGGAGCTACTATCCGACCGGATCGTGCAGGCTCACCTACTATACCGGACTCACGGCATCCGAAGTGCATTACGTGTACCGCAATTCGTTCTCCATGCCTCTGTACAAGATCAGCTCGTCCAAGCCCCTGCTCACAATCAATACCATGAGTGTCGACGGCGGGACTGTCTGGCTCGGCGGCATGACATCCAGCACCGCATCTGACGGGTCCACGACCAGCATGGTGCCGGCCTCTTATATGAGGGCGACTGTCTGGGAGAACGGGGAGGAGCGCCAGCTGGAGACCTCAATGTCCGGGGTGATGGCCTCAATAGTCATAGGGCACAAGGTCTATTACGGCGGCTACACTTCAAGACGCGGAGTCTCTGCATACAGCGGCAACCAGACCTCGTATGAAATCGCCACCATCTGGGACGCGGAGGGCAACAGCTTCATTGTCGGCAATCCCAACAACGACAATGTCGCGCGCAAATCCATCATCTACGGACTCACTCTCTCCCCTGACGGCGGCACCCTCTATGCCGCAGGGCAGGAGAACCTCGGCAGCGGATACTCCTCGGCCGACAAGGCTTGCGTCTGGGCTATTCCGGTCAACACCCTTGACGGGACTTGGGGCAACTACATAGGTGCATACGCTCAGAAGACAGCCCTCGACACCACCGGCAGAGGACAGTCCATCGCCTCATGCGTCACGATATCCGGGGACGATGTCTACGCGGCCGGAAGTTGGCAGCCCACGAGCCTCAACGTTGATTTCCCTGCGATATGGAAAAACGGCAGCCAGCTGGCAGACCTCCAGTACCAGGGATATATCAGGGGCATCGACTCGCATGACGGGCAAGTGACGGCGGTCGGGAGGCTGTACCATTTCGGCGGAGGAGCGACCCGCTTTGACATCTCGGCGGATGATGAGGTCAGCTTGACTTCGCACGGCGAGATCTACGGCGAGCTGTTCTGCGCCAAATTCCATGAATATTAGCAACATAAATCATGTCATTTATGAAAAAAGGGTTCATTATCTCTCTGATGGCGTGCACGGCCTTGGCGGCCGTCGCATGCTACGACGACTCTGACCTGCAGGACAGGGTCGATGACTTGGACGCCCGGGTGACCGCGCTCGAGGAGTTGTCCAAGACTCTCAACTCCAATGTCGGAGCCTTGCAAAGCCTTGTGACGGCTCTTCAGGGCAATGACTATGTGACCGGGGTGACGCCTGTCATCCAAGACGGCGACACGCTCGGGTACACCATCACATTCAGCAAGAGCGGTCCTGTCACCATTTACAATGGCAAGGACGGCTCGGAGGGCAGCACTCCGCAGATTTCGGTCAAAGCCGATGACAACGGGGTCTACTATTGGACAATCAACGGGGAATGGCTCACCGTGAATGGCGACAAGGTACAGGCCGGCATCGCCGCGCCGCGTGTCCGCGTCACGGCTGACGGCAAATGGCAAGTCTCCGCAGACAACGGCACGACATGGACAGATGTGGAGGGCGCAAGCTCATCGACTGTGTTCTCCGAAATCAAGGAGACCGACGAGTCGGTGACATTTGTGCTGTCCGACGCCGCCGGCACGACAATCACGATTCCCAAGTACCGCGAACTGGCTCTGACTCTCGACAAGACCTCCGTGCAGATTCTTGGAGGGAAGACAGTCACATTAGGTTACACTGTCACCGGAGGGGATGACGACACCGTAGTGGACGCCATAGCCTCTGACACTTGGACTGTCACGGTCACCAGCACAGACTCCAAGAGCGGGAGCATAGCCATCACCGCTCCGGCAATATTCTCTGACGGGGCCATCTGGATCTTCGCCACCGACGGCAAGGGGCGCAGCGTCATCAAGACCCTCAAGATTACAGCGTACCGCAATATCGACGGCACCATAGAAGAAGTCGACGCCTAAAAGAGGAGGACAAGATTATGAAGACAAACATACTGTATATTGCTGCCGCTCTGGCTGCCGTCTGCACGGCATGGTCTTGCAGCGACAAGAACGCCGAGCCTGAAGTGATTGCAAAGGGAGAGAGGACGCCAGTCACAGTGCGCGCGGGCGCTCCGCAGACCAAGACGGAGTACAGCTACAACAACGGCCTCACAACCGTCGAATGGGCGAACGGAGACCAGATTCTCGCCTATTATGTGGACACGGGCTGCCCTCTGGATATGGAATCCCTCTCGGCAGACGGGCAATACGCCGAGTTCTCGGGCGAAATCTATGACGGTTTTGACAGGACTCCGTCCAACGGCGACTTGGTCGCCATCATTTACCCTGTTGGCACTGTCATGGGGGTCAACCTCGCCCAGCAGGGAGGCACTCTTGATGACCTCAAGAGCAGTGACGTCATGTTCGGCAGCGGCACTTATGACTCCGCGAGCAAGTCAGTCGTCAACGCTGACGGGAATGCAGTGCAGCTGACCCGCAAGGTCGCCGTCCTGCATCTCAAGGACCTCGACTTCGGCTCCTCTGTTGAGGGATCGGTCAAGAGCCTGATCCTGAGCGGCAACACTGTGGGCAACCAAGTCATGTGGGGCGACGCCAGCAGCGACTGGGACACAATCGCCAGCATCACCAAGGGCAAGATTACGGTGACGTTCTCCAGCCCAGTGGAGCTTGTTAACGGCAAGCTTGCTGACGCTTACATCGCGTTCTTCCCTGTCGGGACCGGCACTTCTGACGAATACACCATCATCGCCAGCCTGTCCGGCGGCAAGAACTACACTTGCTCATGGACTGGCAAGAGCGCATACGAGGCGGACAAGATGTACAAGCTGACCGCCACCATGTCCGAGGCTCCGACTCCGACCATCTACATAGGCGGCGTTGCCAAATCAGGGTCTTCTTATGACCCTACGCTCTGGACTGCGTTCTCTCCGGCTACGCTTGCAAGCTCCAGCTACTCGGAGGCTTCCCTGTCGCCGAGCTCCCCGTCAGCGAGCCTGCCCGGGTTTACCGGGATATTGGATGTGGCCGTGGATGACAACAAGAATGTGTACGCTCTGGAGTCCTCCAACACCCCGACCGCAACAAACGCCACTGTCTGGAAGAACGGGGCCAAGCTCTACGACCTCGGAGCCGGGGCGACCGCCAGCAAGATACATGTGAGCGGGGACAATGTGTATGTGGTGGGCACGGTTGTGTCAGGGACTGACACCTCGGCGACCATCTGGACCAACGGGACGGCAGCAACTCTGTCTCCTGCGACATCCACCGCGACAAGCGCGTCCGCGACAGGCATTGTGACGGTCGGCAGCGACATATATGTGGCCGGCAGGGAGACTGTCAGCGGCATCGCCGGAGCAGTGCTCTGGAAGAACGGCACCGCATACGCCCTTGCCAAGAAGTACCTCAACGGATTCAACCAGACATCCATCCGTCATTCAGGGGCGAACGACATCACCACAGACGGGACAACTTATATCTATGTGGCCGGATTCGGCGGCAACAACGCCACTGAGAGCAAGCGAATGTCCTTGTACTGGAGACTGCAGCTGGCAAGTGACGCAGCCTACAAGACAGTCGTCGCCACCAGGTTCTCCACACTGTCCGAAGCGTATTCGGTTGGCGTCAACGGCAGCACCGTCTACGGCGGAGGACGCAGAGGCTCGGGCTTGGGCACCGCAATGAAGCCTGTGGCGTTCAGCGGCAGCAACTGGATGTATGTGTTGAGCAACACCGCTTATGAGGGCGCCGTCACCGATGTGGCCGTGTACAACGACCCGCTTACCGGAGACACCGAGATCCACGCTGTCGGCTGGTACTATGACACCACGGCATCCAAGTACAAGGCAATGTACTGGCATGCCACCGCATCCTCCAGCTCTGACACCATGGCGTCTTCGTTCCAGTCCTCGGCTACAGAGCTGGCCGCTGACGCGGACTTCTCCATCGCCACAAGCATCACACTCAAACTGTAAAGCAGCGGGAGCGGCGCCGGTCTGCGGCGCTGCCCTCGCATAATGACACAGAGGCTGGCCTCATAACTGGAGCCAGCCTCTGTTTTTCTTGACGCCGCCTCGGGTGGAAACAGTCTCCCTGCCAATGACCCGTACGTCAGCGGACGCAGCGAACGACGGTGGCGAAGTATTCCTTGGCCGCAGCCCCCACAGATACTGCGGGCTGGGACGCGTATATCAGACGGTAATATCCCTCGTCGGCATCACGCTCGTCAGAGGTCCAGAACGCGGCATAATACGTAAAGCCGCTGAACGTCCATACCCCGTCAGCGATGGTGGCGTACCCGGTAGGGAGTATGCTCAGGGAGGTGCTGTTGGTGATGTCAAAGGCCGGCTGGTAGTCCCACATCCTGTACTGGTTGATATATGCCTCAGGCACCATCAGCGAACCGGCAAGACCCTCAAGAGCCGCGAGGTCATCGTCATACTGCACCCCGGTGACAGTCCGTGCCAGAGCCGTCCAGTCCTGATTGGACGGAAGCCTCCACCCGGACGGGCATGCGGATACAGCCTCATCCCATGTATAGAACCTCCCCACAAGCTCGTCCATGACCTCGGCCTCATCAAAAGAATGCCCGGCCCCATCCCATGCGAGATTCTCCGCCATCCAGTCCGTCCCTCCAAGCGACACGTAGCGGTAGCTGCGGGAGTCCCGGGAGTCAGTGAACGACTGTATCCCATCCGGGAATGTACGCCCTGTCAGGGAACCGTCCTCCTCGGACGGGTCAATGACTATCACGGTCTTGGACACGGAAGTTGCGGAATATCCGCTGGCATAGGCCTTTAGCGTCACCGAGATGTCGCAGAGGGTGTCAGGTATGCTGTAAATCATGCTCCCGTCATTGGACGAGGCATCCTCCCCCTCATAGCGCACGGTGTCGGACACCGACCTCAGGTCAATAGTCCAGACCAAGCCGTACGAGTCCTCGCTGTCATCGTCATCCGCGCGCCTGAGGTCGCCCTCTGGCATCAGGCGGTACACCTCCCCTTTCTGCACATATCCGGGAATGTCAAAGCTCAAATCCCCCTCGAAATAAGAGTAGCTTGTCGTGTCATCGTCCTTGTCATGCTTGCACGACACGGCACAGATGCACAGGGCCGCCAAAGACACGGCAATAAAGGGTATGTTGCGGTAGGGTCTCATCCGATGTTCCAATAGTCCAACAATCTGCAAATATCGACAAATCCCGCCTTTTTACAAATACTTTGCCATGGGCCGGCTCCCGCCTGCCGGACCTTTTCAATTAATGTCAAAGTCAAGGACTATTGGGAGGTGGTCTGACGGCCTCCAGAAGTTGCCGAGCCCTTGAGGGTCGCGAACAGGTGTCGTGTAGTTGTTCCAGATGATTTCAGCGTGTTTCAACATGCTGTACAGCGGTTTTGTTGCATAGACGAAGTCAATGCGCGTGTTGTCCCAAACGCATGAAGAGACATACTCGTCGCCATAACATTCCCTGATAACATCGGCATATGGGGTGTTTTCACGGATATAGTCATGCACAAGGAAGCATAAGCTGTCTTCGGGGAAATGGTATTGGAAATTGTCTGCCCTCGAGACGGCGTTAAAATCACCCAGCATCATCCAGAGCTGCCCTTCCGCTTCGGGAACAGCGCCTATGGTGTGATTGAATATGTATTCAATCTCCATCTTGCGGTACTTGTCTCCTCCATTCTCGGCCTCGGAAGCTGCACGGTCGCTCGCCTTTCGGGCGTATGGTTTCGGCCAGGTGTGCAGGGTGACGATGTTGACATTCTTGCCATTCACTTCGATTGTCGCCCACCCGGCTCCATGAGCGACCACGCTGTCAGGCTTGGCCCCAATGATTCTGTCGACGTATTTTATCGGGTACTTCGATGTGATTACTTGAGGATAGTTGTCCCTCTGGCCTCCTATGCCCCAATATTTGTGGCCATAGCGGGCCGCCAAGTCTCCCCAGTTCTTGACGAGATACCTGTCTTCCGGAGCCATGTCCTGCTCGGAATCTGTCTTGAACACTGACTGCGCCTCGCACCAGACACATACATCCGGGCGCTGGGATGCGACAAAGTTCACGAAGCGGCCGTAGTTGTCGCCCTGTCCGTCCCACATCCCATTCTGGATGTTCCAGTACAGCAGCCTGAAGTTGCCTTTCTTGTCATTGCAGGAAGTTGCTGACAGTCCGA
>CAZKVW010000006.1:36900-47580 GCA_964556285.1 uncultured Muribaculaceae bacterium | reverse complement strand
TAGGCGACTTCGGCAAGATTGCGGCAAAGGCGTTTTGTGCGCTGGCCTTGTCCCTCATGTCTGCATCCGCCTGGGGGCAGGATGTCTTCGAGGCCTTGCGCTCATGCTGCGGGGAACGCGAAGACGGGCTTGTGACGAGGCTTCCGGTGCACGATGTCCCCGAATTTGAGATGGTCGTAGTGAGCGATTTCCAGAGCGCGAACACTGCTCTCAACCCGAATGTCTCGTGGGACAAGGTGGATCTGGATGCCACCCGCAAGACAGCTTATGTCGAGACCGCTGACGGCAAACGGGGGCTCAAGCTGGAATTTGAAAGGGCCGGATTCAACCGCTTGAGGCGCGGTGATAAGGTGAAGCTCAACCTTAACGGGTGCAAGGTACGCATGGATGTCGCCACGGAGGCCCTGACGGTCACCAATGTCAGCCCCCTTAATGTGGTGTCGCGCACAAGCGGGGACGCCCAGGCCGTCCCGGAAAAGAGGAAGCATATCTCGGAACTGGACGACAATGACATCTATACCCTTGTGACATTGCTTGATGTCGAGCTGATATTCAAAGAAGGGGCTATAATCAACATTGACGAGAGATACGGGCAGTATGTCCCCTCTCTTCATTCGGGAATAAGAGGGGAAATGCGCTCCTATGCTGACGGGGCTGTCACCTTGCTCCGGGATCCGTCCGGAGCAGGTATCCCGATGGCGGTAAACACCCTGTGCGACTGGAGAAAGCAGGCCGCCCCGAGAGGATCCGGCACTGTCACCGGCATATTGGTCATGGAGAGGAACCGCAGGTATGGGGATGCAGCAGCGCACCTTTACATCCGTCCGCTGTCCAAAGACGATGTGCGTTTGAGTGACAAGAGCAAGACCTCCTCGTGGAAGACTTGGCTGGGCTGGTTTCCGGGCAGGATGCCGGGGGACAAATTCGATTTCGAAAAGGCGGGGTACAGTGCCAAGGGAGTCGATGACAGGCTCTTGAACAATGTGGGGCCAAAAGCCTGGCTTTCCACTGATTCCGGAGAGCGCCGCATCCAGAAAGCGAGTTCTTACAATTCCCTCAAAAGCGAGAACGGAACAGAATCCGGAGGCAGCATCAAGATGTACGGCACTATATCTGACTGGTACAACTGGAATTCCGACGGCAGCGTCGCCTCAGGGAAATCGGTCTGTGTGGAGTGTTCCCCTGCCAAACTCAAAGCCACGCAATTGCAATTCAGTTTTGAAATCACCGCAGGGGACGGGAATATCCTCAACACCAGGGGGATTCCGACCCGGTGGATTGTCGAGTATTCCTTGGATGGCGTGACTTGGCACGGGCTGGAGGAAATCGATGGGGAGCGGTCGTTCGGGCTCCGTCCGATGCCGAGTGATTCCAAGACGGAGAAAAAGACCGGGAGGGTGTATCATATGATGTACGATTGCGGCATCGGAATGCAGCAGCACAGCTACAATCTGCCGTCCTCGGTGATTGGAGCCGAGAAATTGGCCATCCGGATCAGCCCCTCGGTGGGGAGGTGGTGGCACCTGAGCACCAATCCCGCCCGCGATACGGAGTACCCCGATGCCAAGACCAATCTCGTGAAGAGGGGCAACAAGCAGTACTCCACCATTCGTCTTGGGTCTGTATTCTTTGATTATAAGTAAGTTATGAAATCCTTGCCAAAGATATTAACCGGACTCGCAGCGATGCTGGGCGTTTGCGCCGCTTGCGATGACAGCGAAGAGGTGAAGATTGTCGAATTTGCGGCCGGATCGGAAGAGGTGATTGCAGGTGACGGGGGCGGCTTGTCCACGCTCGCCATCTATTCGACGGGAAATGTCTCCGTCCGTATTGAGGGTGAATCTCCAGACTGGATAGAGCTCTCAAACACGGATTTCCATGGTGACGGGGAGGTCTCAATCTATGTGGCTGCCAATCCCGGCGTGTTGCGCATGGCGACCTTGAATGTCTCATTGAACAAGGGGGAGCGGACTCTCCAGATTCCCGTCAAGCAAGAGGGAATCAGCCAGTTCCTCACCATTGCCCAGCCCTATGCGGTGGCGGATGGCAGGAGCGAGGCGGCGCTGGACTTCCGGACAGTCACCAATATTCCGCTTGAAAGCATTTCCGCATCAGTGGAATACATCGGGCTTCAGAAAGATTGGATAAGTGATGTGTCACTTTCTGACGGCAGTTGCTCGGTTACAGCTCTCGCAAATGGGACTGACATAGTGCGGAGGGCCAAGTGCAAGCTCAGCTACACCGACGGATGGGGGAGGGAGCGCTCAACGGATATTTATTTGACCCAGACAGACCGTGACGGGCTTGTGGGGAGGGACGCTACGATAGCCGTGGTAAAGGCTCTTGCTTCCGAGGCGGGGACCCTTATCGGGGACGACTATGTGCTGGAAGGCTTGGTGGTCAGCGACTGTTCGAGCGCCAACATGGCGCTGAACCCTCCATCCGGGCCCACGATGGCGGACACCACTTTCTCAAGGAGGGTGGCGTATATCGAAGCGGAAGACGCGAGTTGGGGGCTGAGGCTGATATTTGATGACGCGTCGGAAAACAATCTCAAATTCGGGAGCAAGATTTCGCTTGGGCTGTATGGCACTACCGCTACTCGCGAGACCGGCCCAGAACGTTATTCCTTGAGCGGAGTGACGGGATGGAACATCTGCTCCACAGAGGAGGGGGCCTCTGTGCCGGAGAAGACACGCACACTCTCTCAACTTGCCCCCGATGACATATACACATATCTGACGCTCGAAAACATGGAGTTTGCCTTCAAACGCGGCAGCTATGCCGATGTGATGGAGGACTACGCAATCAAAACCGCCCTGAATGAGTCAGTCAGCTCCAAGGAAAGCCAGCTTGACGGGTGGGCCAGCCTGCTTGTTGATGACACCGGGGCCGGCATTTATGCTCCGGTGAACATGTGCTGCCCTTGGAGAAGAAGCGGTAACGGGGTGCCTCAAGGAAGCGGAGCGGTCAGAGGCATTCTCGTCAGTGAAGACATGCCGAGAATGGGGAACGTTGGGGATTGGCAGATAAGGGTGCTGGATGAGAGCGGCTTCGAGATGGGAGGGACTTCCACTCTGCAGGAATATGCCTATTGGATAAACAGCTACGGCAACCGGAACAATTATTCCTCAATAAACCCGCGCTATGCCTACAACAGGCTCGCCACAATCATCCCCTCCAATGACTTGCTGGATGGGGGAAAGACCGTGGCCAATGCCGAAATGACCTCGGAGAATACCGTGATACCGTCATCCCGCACCTCCGACCCTTACACTACGGCAAATTATTACAACGCGTTGACTGTCAGCAATGCGGGGGTCTCCAGGGACTGGATCGGCATCGGGGACATCACCACCGCCCGCGACTGGTTCAAGTGGTCTTCGGATGGGGATCTTGAAGGGTATAACGGCTTTGTATTCAGCTTTTCCACTTCGGGCGTGGACGCTTCGCATTGGGAGTTCGCCTTTGACTTTGCAGGAGGTTACACTTCCGTGGCTACAGCAAGGTCATGGCCGGCGCACTGGTGCGTGGAATACAGCGTAGATGACGGGGACAGCTGGACTCTTGTCCCGGACTGCGTGAGCGGAGAGCCGTATGTGCACATGAGGGGGCTCCCTTGGGTGCGGGCGTATCTCAATGGCCAGTGGTACCAGACCGCAGCCCAAGCCGGGATGGGATTCACCCAGCACAGTTTCACGCTTCCCGCCGAGGTTGCTGGTAAGGAGCGGGTTCTTATCAAGCTCCGTCCCTATGACCGCACCATAGTGTCCCTCCCTCTGGTGTGGGACGATGATGTGGAAAGCTCGGAAATAGACTATACCACCGATGTGGATATACGGATTCGGCTTGGATTCATTTATTTGAGATACCGATAGACATGTCTGTTTTAAGAAAAGCTGTTTCGGCCGCGGCATTGGCGCTCCTGCTCTCCCCTTCGGCGTTCGCATGGGGCTGGCCGCACCGCATAATCGCGTATATGGCCCAAGAGCACTGCACCCCGGCCACAAGAGAAGTGTTCGACCGTTACCTTGACGCTCCATTGAATGATTTGGCCTTGTGGCCGGATCATTTCAGGTGCCGGCTTTGGGCTCCGCAGGACTTCAGCGACGCGCCGGACTATTGCTTCAAGAGTTGGGAACATGCCGTGTGCGTCGATGCCGACTGCTATCCTCTTGCTTATTCCAATCGCCCCGACGGCAACGGGCTCGGCTATGCAGCCATCTTGGGTTATGTGGAGCGTCTCAAAAACTACAAGGATATGCCCGACTCGGCCGTGGTGGTGGACATGACTGCGCTGGTGCACATGGTGGGGGATGTCCATTGCCCCGGGCACATTCTGTATTCGAAGCCGGATGGCGTCTGGGACCCGATGGGCGGGGGCATAGCCGGAGGGTATGGGAAGTATACGCATACTTTCAACGGCAAGAAGGTCACTCTCCATGCCCTGCTTGATGACGCCGGCGCAATTCATCCCGAATTCAAGAACAATCTGGACGTGTGGAAGGACTATCTCGACGGGCGTTATTGGGAGTCGAGGCATGAGATCCTCGCCGGAGACATCGGTGACTGGCTGCAAGATGCCGCGTCCCGTTCCAAGGTAATCTACGAGTGGGTGCAGCCCGGGCAGGCCTTGGACAGCAGTTTCTACACTGATCCGGAGCACGAGGCCTTGCTGTCGTATCTCTTCGCCGCTTCGGCCTATCGTCTCGCCGATCTGCTCAACACCTTGTTTGACCCCGGATACAAAGGCTTATGAGAAAGTTGTTAATTGCCGCCTTGCTCTGTCTGCCGGCACTTCAGGCGGGCTCCCAAAGTTTTGAGGCCCTGAGAGCCAAGGCTACACCCGAGGGGGCCGTGCTGCCCAAGGGATCCTATGTCGAAGGCATAATCGTCAGCGACTACACCTCTCTCAATATGGGGGCGAATCCGCAGATTGAGTGGAACAAGGTCGAGGAGAGGATGTGCTACTGCATCGGGTATCTTGAGAACGAAGACGGGAGCATGGGCTTCAAGCTCGTTTTCAAGGATATCTACGACAACCGCGCCCCGCGTTTCAGCAGGGTGCGCATCAATTTGGCCGGATGCGCTGCTGTGCGTGAGGAAGACCCTGAACGCTACACTCTCGAGGGGATTTCCGCAGACAATGTGGAGATACTCGGTCAGGCTGCTCCTCCTGCGAAAGAACGGCATATCGGAGAACTGGCCCCTCAGGACATCTATACTTATGTCACTCTCAAGGATGTGGAATTCCTCTCCAAAGAAGGCTCTTATACCAATGTCAGGGAATTCTATGTGCAACCCACATACATCAATTACTTCAAGAAGCCCAAGCATTCTGACTGGTTTGACGAGGCCGGATGCCATGCCCGGGACAAGAATGGCGACGCCATTTTCCTCCCTGTCAATACGGTATGCTCATGGAGGCGGCGGGGGGACAGGATGCCGTCAGGCATCGGTGAGATAAGTGGGATCCTGGTGAGCGAGACCTTGCGGAGGAGCGGTCTTCCCGGCCCTTTGCAGATGCGGATTTCCGGGCCTTCGGCGGTGAACATCCCGATGGACGGGAGCAGCTCATACGAGACCATAGCCAGCTGGAATTGGGATCGCAACTACTATTGCGCCCTCAATTGCGAGAGCGGGCAGAAAAAATGGCTCAGCGGCCTCCGCATTGACTCGGAAAGGGTTGGCGCAGACAAGGGCGATGGATGGCTTTCGGTCACTGTCCAAGCCCAAATGGGTCTGGAGAAAGATTACAACACCCGTTGCGCGAGGGACGGCCTTGTCCCCGGGGAGGGGAACCGGGAGTGTGCGGCAATAGTGTATGACAGCAGGTCCGCCGACTGGATCACTGAGAATGGCGCCGTCCTGATTGAAACTTCCACAGAGGGTTTCAGCGGCAAGGGCTTGGTTCTGGATTGGACATGGCTTGCGGGTTATGGCAAGGCAAAGTCCGCATTCGGATTCCCTGCCCATTGGCAAGTGTCCTATTCCCTTGACGGCAGGAACTATATCCCTGTCCAGCAAGTATTCCACTTGCGTCCTCTCGCTTGGTCGGACGAGGCTCCGGTGTCCTATGACGCGGCTGTCGGCTATACCGAGAACATGATTGTCCTCCCGGCTTTCCTTTTGGGCAAGGACCGGGTCTGCATCCGCATCAGCCCTGCGGACAGGGTGATGACCCAGCAGCGAGCCGCTCCCTCTGACCCGATTGACGCAGGGAGGCCTGATGACTCCAGCAGTTTTGCTCTCCGGATAGGCAAAATCAACCTGAATGCCCTGAAATGAATCATCGTTTTGTCTTGCCTCTTGCCATCGTCATGGCCCTTGTGTCCTGTTCCAAGGGCGGCGGAGGAAGTGTCGGCCCCGATTCCCCGTATGAGGATGATTTGAGGGCGGATTTGTTTGACTTGTCTGTCGGGTCGGACGCTATCGGCAATGACGCGTCCCGGCACAGGTGCAAGGTGGTGACAAACGGGGGCTTCGGCCTCTCATCTTATTACAGCGAGGCATGGGGCCGTTATGTAGCCTCATTCAGCGGGACTCCCGGCGCCACTGTCGGGAGCGGCTATTACAGGGTGGATTATTCCTCCGATGACACGTTCCGGGAAACGCTTGCGGAGGGCTTTTCCATGGAGGCGCTTTTCAGCGCTGCCGCCCTGCCGTCTCTCACCGCCTCTGTGTTCTCTTCTCTTCAGAATGCGGGATTCGGGATGGGGGTGTCAAGCCGGAACGCGGGCAGCCGCATCCAATTCCAAATATATACTGACAAGTTGCAGACCCTTGATTCCGGCATTTCCCTGACGCTGGGCTGGTTCTATCATGTGATTGCGACATGGGACAAAGAAGAAGCCCGCATGTATGTGGACGGGGAGCTTGTGGCTTCAGCCAAAACGAATGGAGAACTGTCTCTTCCATCCACTGCGGCAAGCAGTTGGCTCTGCGTCGGGGCGGATTGTTCGTCAGCCGTGAATTATGCCGAGAATTCGTGGCAAGGGGAGGTGGCCATAGCGCGCTTGTACGGGAAACCGTTGAGCAGTGACGAGGTGTCCTCGCTCTACAGCAAGGTCAAGATGGAGAACAGGAAAGCGGCGGCAATCAGCCTTACGGATGTCGCTTTCCTGACGTCATGCAGTGTCGGGAACGGCTACAAATACTATGTCTACGCGAACGGGCTTACGTCTTCCGACCGGTTGTCACTCCGGAATGATGTCAGGACGCTCGATTGCGAGACGGTGTTCCGTTCAGGTTGTCTTATAGCTACAATCCCTGCTGCTTTGACCTCGGGGAGATGGTCGCTCGTGCTTGTGCGAGGCGATGAAGAAAAGAGACTCGGGAGTGTCTCGTTTGACGTTTCGGACAGCCCCGAACTCCCAAGTCTCACCAAGGTCTTTGCCCACCGCTGTGTGCACGACAACAGCAAAGGCCCTTATGAGAATTCGCTTGAGGCGTTAGTCAAGACCGGGAGCTATGGCGTGTACGGGGCTGAATTTGATGTCTGGATAACAACAGACGGCTATGTTGTGGTGCATCACGATGACAAGATAGGAGGGAAGAGCATCCAGAACAGCAAATGGGCGGACATCAAGAATATTAAGCTGTCTTCACACGGGGAGCATCTCCCGTTGCTGTCGGAATTCCTCGACCAAGGGCTGAAGACTCCAGATTTGGTCCTTAATTTTGAGATCAAGACCCACAGCGACGCTAACAGGATGCTGGCCTGCGCTGATTCAGTGGCCGCCATGGTGTCACGGCGGGACATGGTCTCGCAATGCAGGGTGATGTCTTCCAGTACCTTGGCCTTAGACCGCCTTCATGCCAGGCTCCCGTCCCTTGCCGCAGATTATATCGGAACGGATGACCCCTCATTTGCTATCGGGAAGGGGTACAACGGCATAGAGTGCAATATGAACACACTGAGCGACAACCCTCTCTGGGTCTCCCGCTGTCACGAAGCCGGTTTGGCGGTGTGCACATGGACTCCGTCTGTAGTGTCGGATATGATGACTTTCATCAATCTCGGAGTTGATTATATGACGGTCAACAACGTAGACTTGGCCAAGACTGTAACCGGCAGGACTTATGTATCCCCGCTATGAACATGAACATAAAGAAAATCTTGATCCTGTCCCTGCTCTGCCTGCGCGTCGGATTGCTGGCTGCGGCGAACGGCGCCCTTTCAATTGAGAACAGGAGCCAGCCGGCCGGCGAGTGGATCCCTTCAGAGTGGCGCTTCCTCCGCCATTATGACCAGCAGCATCTCTACCGGATTGCCTTGCCTCTGGGAGGAATAGGGACGGGGACGGTCTCCCTGAACGGACGGGGAGAGCTCTGTGACTGGGAAATAATGAATATCCCCGGCATCGGGTACAGCACCGTGACGACCGGCAATTCCGCCCCTTTCTTCGCCCTGTATGTCAAGCCGGAGGGCGGTGCCGCCACGACCACGCTGCTCGCAGGCCCCATGGAGCCGTGGGAATACGTTCACGCGGAGGGTCGTCCTGTCAATTCTTTTGGCATGCCCCGTTTCAAACATGCATCTTTCGACGGTGCCTACCCCTACGGGCAGGTGAATCTGGATGACCCTGACATTCCAGTCTCTGTGCGCATCAAGGGGTTTAATCCCATAGTCCCGGCTGATGTTGAGGCCAGCAGCTTGCCTGTGGCCGTGCTGACATACGAGGTTACCAACCTCTCTGACGTGCCGCAGGACGTGGCCGTCAGCGGCAACCTGCGCAATTTCATCGGCAAGGACGGGAGCAAGTACCGCATCGATTGGAAAGGGGATGTCATCCCTCTCGGCGCCAACAAGAACCGCAACGAATTCCGCAGCTCGGAGGGGTTGAGCGGCCTCTATCTTTATTCGGAAGGCGTGCCTCTCGACGACCCTGCCTGGGGGACGATTGCTCTCACCACTGCCTCCCGGGAAGGCGTCACTTGGCGCCTTTCCTCGGTGAGAGACAAGTGGAACAAGGCCATACTCGACCTTTGGGACGATTTCAGTGACGACGGGGCTTTCTCCCCCATGCCGGACTCCGGCGAGGACGACCCGTTCGCGTCGCTTTCCGTCAAGGGGCGGATAGATCCGCACGAGACAAAATGCTTCACGTTCTACCTGACTTGGGACTTCCCGAACCGGAAGGCCTGGTCTGAGACCGTTGTCGGCAACTATTACAGTACCCTCTACGGAGATGCCTGGGATGCGGCCGAGCAGATTGTCCCCAAAATCCCGGAATTGGAAAAACGTACCCTGCAGTTTGTGGACGCGCTGTTGGACAGTTCTTTCCCGGACGATGTGAAAGAAGCCGCGCTTTTCAACCTTTCCGCCCTCCGTTCCCAGACCGTATTCCGCCTCCCGGACGGGCATCTTATGGGCTGGGAGGGCATAATGCCTCACGAAGGGTCGTGCTACGGCTCCTGCACCCATGTCTGGAACTACGAGACGGCGACGGCGTTCTTGTTCGGCCCGCTGGCCATGACCATGCGCGACGTGGAGTTCAACTATGCCACCCGCAGCGACGGGCTGATGAATTTCCGGGCGCGGCTGCCCCTTGACCAGGCCGCCCGGGACAGCAAACCTGCTGCCGACGGGCAGCTGGGGACTGTTATGAAGTGCTACCGTGAGTGGCAGCTGTCCGGCGACGAGGCATTTCTGAAACGCTTCTGGCCGAGGGTTAAGCTTGTCCTTTCCTACGCGTGGCAGTCCGGGAGCTGGGACGAGGATGCAGACGGCATCATGGAGGGGGCTCAACCCAACACCATGGACGTAAGCTACTACGGCCCCAATCCCCAGATGCAGTTCTGGTACATGGGAGCACTGAAAGCCGCCGAGCAGATGGCTCTCGCCTTGAAGGACAAGGCGTTCGCCAAACAGTGCCGAACGGTCTATGAGCGGGCGGCCCGTTTCACGGGGGAAAAGCTCTTCAACGGGGAATACTACGAGCAGATCATTTATGACCCCCAGACCCGCCGGCCGCTGGACATGGACGATCCGGCCGTGCAGATACCCGACTTCCAGCTGGGGAGAGGCTGTCTCGTGGACCAGCTCGTCGGGCAGTACATGGCTCACGTCTGCGACTTGGGCTATCTCTGCGATGAGCAGGATGTGCGGACAACTTTGCGGAGCATCATGAAGTACAACTTCTTGGATGATTTCTCCCGCCATTTCAACAACATGCGCTCGTATGTCTTCGCCGAGGAGTCCGGGCTGCTGATGGCATCTTGGCCGAAAGGGCGGCTCAAGTTCCCGTTCCCCTATTTTTCCGAGTCGATGACGGGGTTTGAGTACACGGCTGCCGTGGGCATGATGTACGAGGGGGACGTGGAGAACGGATTGAAGTGCATCTCGGCTGTCCGCAGCCGGTACGACGGGCTGAAGCGGAATCCCTACGACGAGATAGAGTGCGGGCACTACTACGCCCGTTCCATGGCCTCCTGGTCGGCTGTCCTGGCCTTGAGCGGCTTTCATTGGTCAGCAGTCAGCAATACGCTGAAGATTACCGGCAGGCCGGGCAAATACTTCTTCAGTACAGGCTACGCGTGGGGGACTGTTGAGGTCTTCCCCGACAGCCGGGCGGAGATTCATGTCATTGAGGGCGAACTGCCCGTGCGGCAACTCTATGTGGGCGGCAAGAAAGCTCCTGTCGACCTGTAGCGCCTCCTCCCGGCCAACTTGCCGAA
>CAZKVW010000006.1:20977-36800 GCA_964556285.1 uncultured Muribaculaceae bacterium | reverse complement strand
GCGGCAAGAAAGCTCCTGTCGACCTGTAGCGCCTCCTCCCGGCCAACTTGCCGAACGAAAACCGGCCAACTTGCCGAATGAAATTCGGTAATTGTTTGTAAATGTTGATTTTGAGTGCCTGAGGCCGTGAGGGAAACTTAACACGATAATTCAACTTTCGCAAGTTTTGGGACGAGAGTCCCAGACGCTTAATATCTCGCATGCGGGCGACCCGTCCGAGGTCTTGGCGATGCGGGAGGCGTAAGCGCCGCCGCCCATGTCATAGAGAGCGCACTCTATCTCCTCTCCCAGGAACGTCTCCTGCTGGAACTTGACATGCGCCTCCTTGAGCCTGTGCGTCCCGGCGAACTCCTCCGGTATCATCGCCACGGCAAGGTGCACGTAGTTCTGGTTGTTGGCGTGGCCGTTAAAGTCCAGGTCGGTCGCCGTGATGGTGTGAGCGAGCGAGCGCATGTATGTCCCGCCGCCCGGGAACACGAATCTGCCATGCCTCGTGGCGTCGTTCTCGTCATACAGGGCGACGAGCTCTGGTATGTCATGACATCTGACAGGCCTGCGGGTCTGCGTGTCCACCAGCAGCCAGGTGCTTGTGCCGTGCGCGAACTGGCTCCCGCGCACATCCGTCATCCGGAAGTCCGCGAACACCCTGATACCCGTCAGCTCGCTTACCCAGACCTCCACGTCCACAGGCTCCGACCATGACGGCAGCTCCCCTGACAAGTAGCCGTGGAACTCATTTATCAGCCAGTTCATCCCTTTCTGTGTCGCGTCATGCGGCCCGATGTGCCCGCTTGCGAGGAACCTGGCGATGTTGTCCTGGAAATAGCTCATGACGGCATTGATAGTGATGTTGTAATACTGGTCAATGTCAGCGAATGTGATGGTGTAGGTCTTTGTGCACGTTTTCATGGTCTGATGCTTTTGTGTTCTTCTCCGGCCTGTCATCCTGAGCGTCTAAGCGAAGAATCTTCCCCGCCGCCCGCGCCTGACGGCAGACGTACGGAACGGCTTACTGCAAATGCCGTGGCAGATTTCGGCGTAAAAGCCTAAAAAATTATACCTTTTGGCTCATATATCATACCCGCCCGCGTCTTGTGCTTGGATCTGCCCGGGGTGGGAGTCTTGGTTAAGTCTCGGGACGGATTACCGGCTCCCTGCCGCTGTCTGTGGCGTTATGTTTATTTCGTGTTGAAAACTATTTTCCCCCTCCTCTTGCAATGATATGCGGAGTTGGATATTTTTGTTCCGAAGCACTCTCGGGGCATCCGCAAGGCGTCCCGAGGTTTTTTAGCCTAATGGACTTATAATCATGGAAGTAAGGAAAACAAACGGGTCTTTCGAGGAGTTTGACAAAGAGAAACTCAAAAAGGGCATTCGCGAGGCGTACAAGGCTACCGGGCAGAAGTGCCCGGAGGAGGTGGTGGTGTCCATTACGGACAACCTGTACATATATGACAAGATATCCAGCCAGGAGATACGCCGCCAGGTGGTGGACTCGTTGATGTCCATCAACAAAAAGGCCGCCCGCGAGTACATCGAGAAATTTGACGCGGGCCTCGACCTGCGCAAGAAGCGTGACTTCATCAAGGACTATATCAAGGCGTCCAATGCGGCGACCGGGTCCAAGTTTGACGCCAACGCCAACGTGACGCGCAAGAATATCGTCACCCTCGGGCAGGAGCTCTACAAGGAGAACAACATCAAGCAGAACCGCTACATCATGCAGGACAAGATCAAGGCCATATACGGCCATGACCTTGCCGACCAGTACGTCAAGGACTTGGAGTCCCATGTGCTGTACAAGCATGACGAGAGCGGCACGCCGGGCTACCCCTACTGCGTCGCTATCACGATGTACCCGTTCCTGGTCAGCGGGCTCAAGGAGCTGGGCGGGGTGTCCGTGGCCCCCACGGACCTCAAGTCGTTCTGCGGGGAGTTCATCAACCTTGTCTATTCCATCTCCTCCCAGTTCATGGGGGCGGTGGCGACCCCGGAGTTCCTGATGTACCTGGACTATTTCATCCGCAAGGACTACGGGGACGACTATCTTGGCAAGCTTGACACCGTCGTGGAGGACAATGTCAAGCAGAGGACGCTTGTCAAGGTCATAGACAACTACTTCCAGCAGGTGGTGCATTCCATGAACATGCCTGCCGGCAACAGGGGTTACCAGACCGTGTTCTGGAACATTAGCTATTTTGACGAGCCCTATTTCAAGGGCGTGTTCGGGGACTTCCGCTTCCCGGACGGCACCGCCCCCAAGTGGGAGACCCTCTCGTGGCTCCAGAAGCATTTCATGAACTGGTTCAACGAGGAGCGCAACCATTACATCCTGACTTTCCCGGTCGAGACCATGGCCCTGCTGACGGACGGAGGCGACAACTATATCGACAAGGAGTACGCTGATTTTACCGCCGAGATGTGGGCCAAGGGGCACAGCTTCTTCTGCTACATCTCCAACAGCCCGGACAGCTTGGCGAGCTGCTGCCGTCTGCGCAACTCCCTGACTGACTTGCAGGACACCGAGCACAACCACACCACCCACCAGTATTCGATGGGCACGGCGTCCGTGTCCACCGGATCCAAGTCTGTGATGACCATCAACCTCAACAGGGTCATCCAGCTGGCCGTGCGCCGCTACTTCAAGGACAGGCAGGGGCTGGAAATCAACCCTGTGGAGCCTCTTGACCCGACACTCAAATATGACAGGCACGACCTCTATGCATACATATACGAGGATGTCCGGGAGATGACGGAGCGTGTGCACAAGTACCAGACGGCCTTTAACGAGATCATCAAGGATTTCCTCAAGGCGGACATGCTGGACGTGTACAAGGCCGGGTTCATCGACATGAAGAGGCAGTACCTGACTGTCGGGGTCAACGGCATGACCGACGCGGCGGAGTTCCTCGGCTTGAAGATTTCCCCCAACGATGACTACAAGGAGTTCGTCAACGGGCTGCTGGAGACCATCAACATCGCCAACCGCAAGGACAGGACCAAGGAGACCATGTTCAATACGGAGTTCGTGCCCGGGGAGAACCTGTCCGGCAAGAACTACAAATGGGACAAGAAGGACGGGTTCTTCGTGTCTCCTAGGCACAACATGTACAGCTCCTATTTCTACAATCCGGAGGACGACTCCCTGTCCATACTCGACAAGTTCAAGCTGCACGGGGACGAGTACGTCAAGTACCTGGACGGCGGCTCGGCGCTGCACATGAATGTGCAGGAGCACCTCAGCAAGGAGCAGTACAGGCAGCTGCTCAATGTGGCGGCGCACTACGGCACCAATTACTTCACATTCAACTGCCGCAACACCGTGTGCAACGACTGCGGGTACATCAGCAAGGACACTCTGACAGTGTGCCCCAAGTGCGGCAGCCACAACCTCGATTATCTCACCCGCGTGATCGGCTACCTCAAGAGGGTGTCCTCGTTCAGCGAGATGCGTCAGGAGGAGGCCGCGCACCGGTATTACGCGCATGACAGGATACCTGCCGAATAGCTTATGATCAAGTATGTGCCGGACATGACGTCCGTCGTAATCGAGGAGATTCCGGACAAGCTCACCCTTGCCGTCAGCATCAGCAATTGCAAGGGACGCTGCGAGGGCTGCCATTCCCCGCATCTGCGTGAGGATGTGGGCGAGGAGCTGACTGAGGAGCGCATTGACAGGCTGTTTGAGGACAATTTCGGGGTCAATTGTTTCTTGTTCCTTGGCGAGGGGGACGACAAGAGCGCCCTTGTGCGGCTCGCGGACTATGTGCGCACGGCTCACGGGGTCAAGGTCGCGCTGTATTCGGGGCGGCCGGATGTGGAGGATGAGCTGTGGAGGGCGTTCGACTATGTCAAGGTAGGGCCTTATATCCCAGAGCGCGGGCCGCTCAATGACCCCGGCACCAACCAGAGGCTCTATATGGTCAAACACAGCCCGTCCGGCGGCAGCGAGCGGGTGGACATCACGTCCCGTTTCTGGCATCGGGGGCTTGACCCGTCACGACAGGCCTGAGACCCTGCATGGCAGACAGGTACAGGGATACAATGACCATAGAGGACGCGATGCGTCTCTCCGGGCCGATGGCGTTCAATATCATGATCAAGCCGGCCGGGTCGCTGTGCAATCTGGACTGCCATTATTGCTATTATCTTGACAAGGCGGACATTTACGGCGGGGCGGAGCCGAGGATGTCCCTTGAGATGCTGGAGACTGTCGTGCGGGAGTACATCCGCGCCAATGACGTCCCCGAGGTCACATTCAATTGGCACGGCGGCGAGCCTCTCGTGATGGGGCTAGATTTCTACCGCAAGGCGTTGGAGGCGCAGAGGCGGCATTCCGGCGGTAAGACGATACACAACACCATCCAGACCAACGGCACCCTGTTGACTCCCGAGTGGGCAGATTTCCTGGCCGAAAACCATTTCCTCGTGGGCATATCCATAGACGGCCCGCAGGACATCCACGACAAGTACCGCAAGGACAAAGGTGGCCGTCCGACGTTCCCCCAGGTCATGCGGGGGCTGGAACTGCTGCGCAGCAGGGGAGTGGAGTTCAACACGATGACCACCGTCAACCATGCTTCCGAGGGGCGCGGCCTGGAGGTGTACCAGTTCCTCAAGAGCGTCGGCAGCCGGTACATGCAGTTTATGCCTGTTGTGGAGCACGTCCGCTGGCCCTTGCGCTCTGACGGCAAGCCCGACAAGGGCCGCCGCCCGCACATCGTTGACCCGTCCGAGGAGGGTGCGCAGATCGCTTTCTGGTCGGTGGGGGCAGTGGCTTACGGCAAATTCATGTGTGACATTTTCGACTGGTGGGTGCGCAATGACGTGGGACGCTGCTATGTCAACCTCTTTGACGCGTCGCTCGCGTCGTGGTGCTCCATGCAGCCCGGCACCTGCGTCTATGCCAAGACCTGCGGCGACAACTCGGTCATCGAGCATAATGGGGACATGTACCCTTGCGACCATTTCGTCTATCCGCGCTACAGGCTCGGCAATATCACGCAGTCCTCAATACGGGAGATGATGAGCTCGCCGCTGCAGACGCGTTTCGGGATAGACAAGCGGGCGGCCCTGCCCTCCAAATGCCGCCGCTGCCAGTGGCTCTTCGCCTGCAACGGCGAATGTCCCAAGCACCGTTTCAACTCCTATGAGACAGGCGCAGGCCGGGAACGCGGTCTCAATGCCCTGTGCGACGGGTACAGGATGTTTTTCGGGCATGCGGCCCCGTACATGGACAAGATGAAGGAGCTGCTCATGGAGCGCCGCGCCCCGGCTCTCGTGATGCCGTGGGCGCGTATGCGGCAAATCTGAGCTTTTTCCGTGCCCGTGCACGGAAAACGGATTATTTTATGTATTTTTGGCTGCCCGCCAGACGGCAGGCATTTGGACTTGCAATCATAGAGACATGTCAAGGATAATAACATTCGGAGAGATAATGCTCCGGCTCAGCCCAGAGGGCAACGGCAGATTCCTGCAATCGGACAGTTTCAGGGTCATTCCCGGCGGGGGAGAGGCCAATGTGGCAGTCAGCCTCGCAAACTACGGGCATGACTCGCGTTTTGTCACCAAGCTGCCCTCCCATGAGATAGGGCAGATAGCGGTCAATGCGCTGCGGCGCTACGGGGTCAACACTGATTATATCGCGCGTGGCGGAGACCGCATCGGTCTTTATTATGCGGAGACAGGGGCTTCCATGCGCCCCTCAAAGGTGATATACGACAGGGCGCACAGCGCCATTGCTGAGGCATCGGAGGAGGATTTCGATTTCGACGCCATCATGGAGGGCGCGGACTGGTTCCATTGGTCGGGCATCACCCCTGCCCTCTCGGCCAGCGCGGCCCGGCTGGTCAGGCTCGCATGCGAGGCGGCCCGGCGGCATGGGGTGACCGTGTCCGTAGACCTCAATTTCCGCAAGAAATTGTGGACTTCTGAGAAAGCCATCTCGGTGATGCGTCCGCTCATGCAGTATGTGGACGTGTGCATAGGCAATGAGGAGGATGCGGCCCTGTGCCTTGGTTTCAAGCCGGATGCCGATGTGGAGGGCGGCAAGACAGACGCGTCAGGGTATGAGAGGATATTCCGCCAGATGGCTCAGACATTCGGGTTCAAGATAGTCGCCTCGACGCTCAGGGAGTCGTTTTCCGCGACGCGTAACGGCTGGAAAGCGCTGATTTACAACGGCAGCAGCTTCTATGAGTCGCGCCGGTACGAGATAGACCCCATAGTGGACAGGGTCGGCGGAGGGGACGCGTTCTCCGGAGGGCTGATTCACGGGCTGCTGGCATACGGCGGCGACCAGGAGCGGGCTTTGGAGTTCGCCGTGGCGGCATCCGCTCTCAAGCAGACCATCGAGGGGGACTTCAACCTCGTCAGCGAGGACGAGGCGCTTTCGCTTGCCGGCGGCAATGTGAGCGGCCGTGTGCAGCGGTAGCAGGACTTTACTCTTGCCTATATTATTTGTAAAACTGCAAGAAATGGCAAAATACAACAAGATGCAGGTCCTCGCGACCATGGAGCAGACCGGGATAGTGCCGGTGTTCTACAATGCGGATCCGGAAGTCAGCCGGCAGGTGCTCAAGGCATGCTATGACGGCGGCATCAGGGCTTTCGAGTTCGCCAACAGGGGAGATTTTGCCCAGGAGGTGTTCGCCGCGCTGGTCAAGTACGCCGACAGCGAGCTGCCCGGCATGATAATGGGCATAGGCTCTGTGGTGGATCCCGCCACGGCCGCGCTCTACTTGCAGCTGGGGGCCAATTTTGTGGTAGGCCCCCTGTTCAACCCGGACATCGCCCCCGTCTGCAACCGCAGGCTGGTCCCGTATTGCCCCGGCTGCGGCAGCGTCTCCGAAGTGGGCAAGGCGCAGGAGCTGGGCTGCGACCTCTGCAAGGTGTTCCCAGGGGATGTGCTGGGGCCGGCATTCGTCAAGGGGCTGAAGGCGCCCATGCCGTGGAGCAAGCTGATGATTACCGGAGGCGTCAAGCCCACCGAAGACAACCTCTCGGCCTGGTTCAAGGCCGGGGCCACATGCGTGGGCATGGGATCCAATCTCTTCCCCAAGGACGTGGTAGCCGCTTGCAGATGGCAGGAAATTTCCGACCTTTGCAGAAATGCGCTTGCAACAGTACAAAAAGTCAGACATAATTTATGAGCACACAGAAAAAGCTTATGACCAACTGGCGCTGGTGGCTGTGTTCGCTGCTCTTTGTGGCGACCACGGTCAATTACCTCGACAGGCAGGTCCTTTCGCTCACGTATGAGGAGTTCATCAAGCCGGAGTTCCACTGGAGCGACGCCAACTACGGCACCATCACTTCGTTCTTCTCCATCTTCTACGCCATCGCCTGCCTGTTCGCGGGCAAGTTTGTGGACTGGATGGGCACCAAGAAGGGCTACATCATCTCCATCGGGGTGTGGTCGGCTGGCGCGTGTCTCCATGCCGCAGCCGGATGGGCGACAGCCCATATCACAGGGATAGGGAGCGTGGCGGCCATGCGTGCCGTGGAGGCCGGGTCCAATGCCGCCTTGGCCATATCCACGACCTCGGTATATCTCTTCCTGCTGTGCCGGGGCATTCTCGCTCTCGGCGAGTCTGGCAATTTCCCGGCAGCCATCAAGGTGACAGCCGAATATTTCCCCAAAAAGGACAGGGCGTTCGCCACTTCCATATTCAACGCCGGAGCGTCGGTAGGCGCCCTTGCAGCTCCTCTGTGCATCCCGCCGCTCGCGCTGCATCTCGGCTGGGAGTGGGCGTTCATCATCATAGGCGCACTCGGCTTCGTGTGGATGTTCTTCTGGCAGTTCATGTATGACAAGCCTGAGGAGAGCAAGCATGTCAATGAGGCGGAGCTGGAGTACATCCATCAGGATGACGCCGAAGAGGCTGCCGAAAAGGCCGCCATCTCGGCCCAGAAGGCTATCCCGTTCGGCAAATGCTTCACTTACAGGCAGACATGGGCTTTTATCGTGGGCAAGTTCTTTACGGACGGTGTCTGGTGGTTCTTCCTGTTCTGGGCGCCGTCGTATTTCAGCAACCAGTTTGCCGCGCCCGCGACATCCGGCCTCGGGCAGGGGCTGATATTCACGCTGTACGCTATCGTCACGGTCATTTCCATATTCGGGGGCTACCTGCCCAAGCTCTTCGTTGAGAAGAGGGGCATGCACCCTTACTCCGGGCGCATGCTGGCCATGCTGATATTCGCGTTCTTCCCGATTGCGGCCCTGTTTGCCCAGCCTCTGGGGGCGCATTTCAATTCGCCGTGGTGGCCCGCTGTCCTCATCGGCCTTGCCGGGGCAGGTCATCAGGCATGGAGTGCCAACCTCTTCTCCACCATCGGTGACATGTTCCCCAAGAGCACTATCGCCACCATCACCGGTATCGGGGCGATGGCCGGGGGAGTCGGCTCGATGATTATCCAGAAAGTGGCCGGCAACCTCTTCACTTATGCGGAGAATGCCGGGGCGGCGTTCACATTCCTCGGCTTTGAGGGCAAGCCCGCCGGGTACTTCGTCATATTCTGCTTCTGCGGCATCGCGTACCTCCTGGCCTGGTGCCTGATGAGGATCCTCGTCCCCAAGTACAAGCCGATTGAGGTGTAGATATTCAAGTTGGATATCATGTCGAAGAAGGCAATATTGTTTGTGGTCACAGCCATTATGGCCTTGTGTTCTTGTGCGACTATCTTCACGCCGAGCGTGTACCCGGTAACAATCAAAACTAACCCATCCGGAGCGCATATCAGGATTGAGAATCGTATGTTTGGGGTAGTATACGAGGGTGCATCTCCTGCTTCTGTCAGGTTAGAAGCAGCTGCAGGTTATATGCGAAAAGAAGAGTATAAGATCACCATAAGTAAAGATGGATATGACCCTGTAATAACTCACATTACTCCAAAACTTGATGGCTGGTATATAGGCAATCTTCTGATTGGAGGCTGGATAGGCATGCTGATAGTCGACCCGGCTTCGGGTGCAATGTATAAGATTGCCAAAGATGACAGGCAGATTAATGTGGATCTTAATCCTAATGAAATGAGATTGCAGGTATATGATATCAATAATCTGCCTGAATACATTGATAAAGCAACGCTTGTAAGCATAAAATGACACACACGGCGGATATTGCGTGGAGGCCTCCACGACCCATATGGGAGACGCTCCGCCATGGCGTTCATTCAGCAATATGCAAGAGGGCGGCCCTGTTAACAGGGCCGCCCTCGTTGCTGTCCGCAGCAAGCCTTAAGAAGTACTGTGGACGGAGTATTATGCCCGTTTTGCGAGTTGTGAAAAATAAGCCCTGGCGGTATTGTACAAAACTTTTTTTGAAAAAAGTTACCCGGATATACGCCAATGTCACAATAAAGTCTTAACTTGCCAAACATCGGGATGGTTGATTTTTTAGCTTGAGGATATGGCTCAAAAGAAAGAATTCCTGAAAGGGAGGACAGCTGTAACATTCTTGGACCTCTTTGCCGGTGCGGGCGGTATTAGCGAGGGGTTCCTGCAGTCTTATACCAAGGACAAGTACTATGACTTCATATTGGCCAGCGACATCAACGCCAACTGCGAACTGACTCATCGTGTCCGCTATAATTCGCAACTCGGCCTTGATACTGACTTTCTTCTGGAGGACATCATGTCTGGCACTTTCCTTTCTGACCTGAAGAAAAGAGTGGGGAAAAGGCAGATTGACGTCATTACTGGCGGCCCCAGCTGCCAGTCATTCAGCCTGTCCGGACGCCGCCGCAAATACGACAAGCGCGACAACCTCTTCGAGCATTATCTCAAGGTTATTGAGGAGTTCAAGCCCAAGTACTTTGTGATGGAGAATGTTAAGGGCATTCTTACAAAAGACAAAGGGAAGTTTAAGGACGAGATCATGTCCTTAATCCGTTCCATCATAGACCCCAAACAGACCCCCGCATTGATGGGCTATCTGGAGAAAATGCTGGGAAGGACAGCACCCCCCTTTGAGAAGTCCTGCCTGCTGGCTAAGGTGCGCATCGAGACAGAGAATGACTCCAAGACCGATGCGCTTGTGGAAGAATTCTTTGCCCATGTCCAGGAACAGTTCAAGTCTCTCACCCGTAACATCGACTACCGCGTCAGCAAGTCTGACGCGAATATTTCTACCATTCGTCATGGCTTGAGCCTTTTGAGCCACTTCCGCGAGCGTCAGGAGATCCAAAGTGCCATCATTCAGGAAAAGGCCGCTTCCAATATCGACAACGACGCCTTTGTCCACGGGATGAACGACTTTATCGGGAATCTGGAGGATGATGCCATCATCGAGAGGATTTTCCATGCCCTGGACTGTGTCAAGGAGTTTGCAAACCAGGAGGAAGATGTCAAATCGTTCAAGGCAATGATAGAGCTCTACGCCATGACGCTTGACGAGAGCTTTGCTGTTCTTGCCAAATATGCGCGGAGGGATGGCACGGCAGAGGAGTTCAGAGAGATTCTCGACAAGGCTCGGCTCTACCGTGTAGACCGCCCCATTGTTGTCCTGTCCGCCAACTATGGCGTTCCTCAAAATCGCGAACGAGTCCTCTTCATTGGATGTCGGAATGACCAAAAGCTTATCACCGAGATTCCAGCAACGGTGCCAAAAGACGAACGAGTCACCGTGTACGAAGCTATTTCAGACCTTGATTTCATCGGGAATGGAGAAACATGCACAGAGTATGGAAGAGCTAAAAAAGACAAGAAACTCGAACCCCTTGTGCGTCCGCGTGCTCTGGCTGGCGCCCTGAAATCCGGCGAGGAAATGAAAACTTACTGCGAATGGTCGCGTACAGGGCGGCTTGGTCATCGTTTCACTTTCGACAGCAAGCCTTTCTATGTCAGGAATGAAGAGGAATTGAGAAACAGTCTGGCTCATGTTGAGCACGAACTGTTCAACCATCAGACAAGTTTCCAAAGTTCCGAGGTGAAGAAGCGTCTTGAAATCATTGCCAAGCATGGTGGATATGACGAAGCTTGCAAGGAGGAACTTAAGAAAAAGAATCTCGAATCCAACAAGCGGAACTATACAGTCCTTGACCCGCGAGGCCAAAGTCCAACTGTTGTCACAATGCCGGATGATTTCATTCATTATTCCCAGCATAGGGCCATGACGGTTCGCGAGATGGCCCGCCTCCAGTCCTTTGACGACAGTTTCGTTTTTCAAGGGAAGCGCCAGACCGGCGGCGACAAGCGCAAGTCGGAGATTCCCCAATACACCCTCGTTGGAAATGCCGTCCCGCCGCTGATGGCAAGGGCAATCGGCAACACTATTCTGGAAGTAATAAAGTAATGATACACATGCGCCCATTTACTCCATTTGAGAAAACGAACATGGAGTATCTTGTCAACCACAACGTGAGATTCACGCAGGTGCAAATCACGGCTACCGGACTCAAGAAATCCATTCTTGATGCCACTACTCCCATTCGGACATACTTCAAAGAGAACAATGTCCACGATTACGAGCTTCAAGGCCAAGGGCAGGAAAACAAGGTTTCCAAAAAGACTTTTATCCTCACCGGCGAGAAGGCCATTGAAACCGTGACATCATTGTACCGTCCCGTCACCAAAGAAGGCGATCCCCGACTTTGGATATATGGCTTGAAAGACACTACCGGAGCCGATGACATTCACGCCATTATCGCCCAAAATCCTGACGAGCTCTTTGTCATAAACCTTACCAAGGTCAACATCCCAAATTGTTGCGAAACAGATGTAGAGAACCCTGTCAAAGAATTGGTGAAAGGATTATCTGACTATGCAGACATCATATCTGAAGAATTGTTGTGGCAATTGATGAAATACAAAGGCCTGTGGATAGATACCAATCTTAATGCTGATACCGCTGTCGGGCGGCAGGTTGAGGCGCTGTTGGGCATTCGGATGAACGCCAGCAGTGAGCCAGATTACAAGGGGATTGAACTGAAGAGCTTCCGAAGCCAGCGTCCCAGTATCAGGAAAAATCTCTTCTGCAAGGTGCCCGACTGGGACATCAGCTTTTTGAAAAGCGGTGCGGAGATTGTTGAGAAATATGGTTATTTTAGCTGCGGAGTCAAATCATACAGGAACACTCTGCAATGTGCCACTCCAAATACACAGAATCTTCGCCTCAATGTAAATTATGCTGACAATCTTCTCGAGATTGAGGAAGACCGCAGACGTGATGTCGACAGTTTCAAAAAAGTGGCGGATGTCGCTGTGTGGCGTCTCCAGACACTTCACCAGTGTTTGCTTACCAAGCACCACGAAACATTCTGGATAGAGGTGGATTCTCGGCAAGGTGATTCCGGTCAGGAGCAGTTCCGGTTCAACAAGATTGAGCACACGCGCAACCCGAATGTGTCACAGTTCGATATTCTGCTGGAACAGAGCATGATTACAGTTGACTTGCTTCTGGGGCGTCCAAAAGTGGACTCGGAAACTGGGAAGCCGAAGAAAGGCGGAGACGCGGTAAGCTTCAAAATCAAGAAGTCAGCAGCGGGTCTTCTGTTCCCACAGAGCCGAATGTATTCTTTCCTAGGGGCACAGGAATTCCCGTTCCAGCAACATGAGAACCTGAAGGTCTTTTGACCAACATGAGCCTTGGAGGGGACTGCGTTCCCTAGCTGGAGCTATCGGCGGACAGCAAAGAGGGCGGCCCTGTTAACAGGGCCGCCCTCGTTGGCATCTTTTTTCGGGAGCTGGGTCAGAAGACCTCCTCGTGCGGGGTCTCCGGCTCGCTGTTGTCCTCGGTATGAGCGGGAGCGCCAGCGGGGCGTCCGAACCTGCGGCCATGGGCATCGGAGCGGCGCTCGCCGCCGTTGTCATGGTCGCGGCGGAATCCGCCTCTGCCGCCTCCGTCCGGGCCCCGGCGGTCAGACCCTCTGCGGTCGCGGTCCGATCCCCTGCGCTCCGGGCCCCTGCGGTCACCGTCCCTGCGGTCGCCGCGCGGCCTGCGCTCAGGCTCCACATAGCCTTCGGGCTTCTCGGTGAGCGCCCTCATGGAGAGCCTCATCTTGCCGGTCTTGGGGTCAATCTCCAGGAGCTTGACATCTATCTCGTCCCCGACCTTGAGCACATCCTCTACATGCTCGGTCTTGCCCCAGGCAATCTCGGACACGTGCAGAAGCCCCTCCTTGCCGGGCAGTATCTCTACAAAGGCACCGAACTCGAGGATGCTCACGACCTTGCCGTGATATACTTTCCCGACCTCGGGGACGGCGCAGATGCCCTTGATCCAGTCGAGAGCCTTCTGCATGGCCTCCTTGTCGTTGGAAGCGACATCCACGACCCCGATGGTGCCCTCTCCGTTGGGGTTGGGCTCCTCAGTGATGGTGATGACGGTGCCGGTCTCTTTCTGTATCTTCTGGATGGTCTCCCCGCCCTTGCCGATGATGGCTCCGATAAACTCGGAATCGACCTGCATCTGCTCGATGCGAGGCACGAACGGCTTGTAGTCCTCACGAGGGGCAGGCATGACTTTGAGCATCTCGCCCATGATGTGCATGCGTCCCTTGCGGGCCTGCTCCAAGGCTTTCTCCAGCACGTCATACGACAGGCCGTCCACCTTGATGTCCATCTGCGTGGCGGTCACGCCGTCAGCGGTGCCGCAGACCTTGAAGTCCATGTCCCCGAGATGGTCCTCGTCCCCGAGAATGTCGGTGAGGATGGCGTAGCGGTCATTGGGACGCTCGGCATCCGTGATAAGCCCCATGGCGACGCCCGCGACCGGCTTCTTGATCTGCACGCCGGCATCCATCAGTGCGAGGCAGCCTCCGCACACGGAAGCCATTGACGACGAGCCGTTTGACTCCAGGATATCGGACACCACACGCACCGCGTAAGGATTCTCCGGGGCGAGAGGGACTACAGGCTTGAGAGCCCTCATGGCCAAGTTGCCATGGCCGACTTCCCTGCGGCTCACGCCTCTCTGGGGCTTGGCCTCGCCGGTGGCGAAAGGAGGGAAATTGTAGTGGAGCACAAACTGCTGGTCTCCCTGGATGAGCACCTCGTCCAGCTCTTTCATGTCCATCTTGGTCCCGAGCGTCACAGTCGCCAGAGACTGGGTCTCGCCACGGGTGAATATGGCCGAGCCGTGAGCGCACGGCAGATAGTCCACTTCGCACCAGATGGGGCGCACTTCGTCGGTCTTGCGGCCGTCCAGACGGATGCCCTCATCGAGCACCAGGTTGCGCATGGCCTCTTTCTCCACATCGTGGTAGTAACGCTTGGCAATGGTCACCTTGGCCTCGTAGGCCTCTTTCTCCTCCTCAGTCGCGGGCTCCGGCAGGGAGGCTATAAACTCATCGCAGATGGCCTCGAACCCGTCCTCTCTCTCATGCTTGGGCTTTGCGCTCTTGGCGAGGGCGTAGCACTTGTCATAGCAGAAGTCGTGCACCGCTTTGCGCAGCTCTTCGTCCTGCGGGTCGTGAGGGTAGTCCCTCTTCTTGACATCCGTGCCAAGCTCATGCATGAGCTCTTTCTGGACGCGGCAGTGCTTCTTGATCTCCTCGTGGGCAAACTTGATGGCCTCGAGCATCACGCTCTCGGGCACTTCATTCATTTCGCCCTCCACCATCATGATGTTCTCTTCGGTGGCGGCGACCATCAGTTCGAGGTCAGCGTCTTTCTGCTGGGAGAATGTCGGGTTGATGACAAACTCGCCCCCGATGCGGGCCACTCTCACCTCTCCGATGGGGCCTCCGAAAGGCAGGTCGGATGTGGCCAGGGCGGCTGAGGCCGCGAGCCCGGCGAGCGCGTCGGGCTGGGTGTCCTTGTCAGCGGAAATGAGCGTGACATTGACAAACACCTCCAGATGGAAGTCGTCCGGCCACAGGGGCCTGATGGGACGGTCAATCAGGCGGGAGATGAGGACCTCATAGTCAGAGGACTTGCCCTCCCTCTTCATAAAGCCGCCCGGGAACCGTCCGGCAGAATAGTATTTCTCCTTGTAGTCGACAGTCAGGGGCATGAAATCCGTGCCCTCTTTGACTTCCTTGGCTGCACATACGGTGGCGAGGAGCATTGTGTCCCCCATCTTGACCACCGCAGACCCGTCTGCCTGCTTCGCCAGCTTGCCGGTCTCGATTTCGATCACGCGTCCGTCCGCGAGCTCGATTTTTTTGTTGATAATGTTCATCTCTATTGTTTTCGTAACGTCTTCTTCGCACAAGCGGGCCTCAAATAACAAGACGCATCTCTCTTCCGGCGCGGCAACGCATTTTTTGGCTCACTGATGAAATAAAAAGGGCGACTAAAAGGCTGTTTTAGTCGCCCCTCTGAAACTCCGGGCCTTATCGGCGGAGCCCAAGCTCTTTGATGATGTTTCTGTATCTCTCAATGTCAGTCTTCTGGAGATAGTCCAGGAGCTGGCGCCTCTTGCCCACGAGACGCAGGAGGGAACGGCGGGTGACATTGTCCTTTTTGTTCCTCTTGACATGCTCGGTGAGGTGAGCGATACGGTAGGAGAATAGAGCAACTTGACTCTCAGGAGAGCCGGTGTCCGTATTAGACTTCCCGTACTTCGCGAAAATCTCTTGCTTTTTTTCTGGCAGCAGGTATTCAGCCATTTTGCAAAAAATTTGAATGTGTTAACAGTATGTGACCCTCAAAACCGGACATGCCAGCGGCATCTCGCGTGTTCCCCGGAATCACTAAATCGCGCAAATATAGCCTCTTTTGGACAAAAAAGCAAATCCTGTCCTGCGCTCTCTCTACCTCCTGCACATCCCTCGCGCGGGAGAGAGCGTTTTGTCAAAAATTATGTAACTTTACGCCCTGATATGTTACTCAAGGGAGCAAATATCAGAAGACATGCGCGGAGCGTCCCGGCCGATGTCC
>CAZKVW010000006.1:8916-20877 GCA_964556285.1 uncultured Muribaculaceae bacterium | reverse complement strand
TTACTCAAGGGAGCAAATATCAGAAGACATGCGCGGAGCGTCCCGGCCGATGTCCTGATAGAGGGCGGCAAGATTACCGCCATTTGCGTTTCTCCTGACAGCCTTGGGTGCGATGAGACCGCTGACATTGTTGTTGACTGCAAAGGCCTGACACTTGTCAGCGGTCTTGTTGATGTGCATGTGCACCTGCGTGAGCCGGGGGCCGCGTACAAGGAGACAATCCTGTCCGGCACGAGGGCGGCCGCCCATGGCGGCTACACGGCAGTCTGCGCCATGCCAAATCTCAATCCTCCGCCGGACAGTCCCGAACATCTTGAAGTTGAGGCCGGCATCATCAGGCGTGACGCGCAGGTCAAGATGCTGCCTTACGGCACGATTACAAGGGGGCAGCGCGGGAGCGGCGAACTCGCCCCGTTTGAGGAACTTGCGGGAAGCGTGGCCGGGTTCAGTGATGACGGCAGGGGGGTGCAGAGCGCGGAGCTCATGCGTCAGGCCATGATCAGGGTGGCGGCCACCGGCAAGATGATAGCCGAGCACTGCGAGGTGGAGAGCCTGTTGCGCGGCGGCTGCATCCACGACGGGGAATATGCCCGCAAACACGGGCTCAGAGGCATTTGCTCGGAGAGCGAATGGGCGGAGGTGGAGCGTAACCTGCGCCTGTCCGAGGAGACCGGCTGCCCGCTGCACATTTGCCACATCTCCACCAAGGAGAGCGTCCGGCTCATCCGGGAGGCCAAGGCGCGGGGCGCGGATGTCAGCTGCGAGACGGCCCCGCATTACCTGCTGCTGTGCGATGAGGACTTGCAGGATGACGGGAAGTACAAGATGAATCCTCCGCTGCGTTCGGCAGCTGACCGTGAGGCCTTGATAGAGGGCATAAAGGACGGCACCATAGACATGATAGCGACAGACCATGCGCCCCACAGCGCAGAAGAGAAGTCCCGGGGCCTTGAGGGCAGCGCGATGGGGATAGTCGGTCTGGAGACCGCGTTCCCGGTGCTGTATTCGCGCCTCGTGCTCGGCGGCGTGATTGGCTTTGACGGCCTTATGCGCCTGATGTCGGACGCTCCGCGCAAGCGATTCGGTCTGGGCGGCGGTCTTGCCGTGGGGCAGCCTGCGGACCTGACCCTCTTGGACTTGCATAGGAGCTATGTCATAGACCCGGACACATTCCTTTCCAAGGGGCGCAGCACCCCATTCGTCGGATGGCGGGTACAGGGAGAGGCGGTGATGACCATCGTTGACGGCCGCATCCGCTATGTGGACAGCGGACGGTTTGGCGGCAGCGGCCCGGGAGGCCTGCCTGAATGATATAGGAGATGAAAAGAGGCTTATATACCATACGGCGCAACGAGCGGCTTGTCCCGGGCGTCTGGAAGATGACGCTGGCTGGGGACACCTCCCGGATGACAGCGCCAGGGCAGTTTGTGGATGTGGCCGTGGACGGGCTGTACCTGCGCCGCCCGATCTCGCTGTGTGACTGGGACTCGGAGAGCGTCACTCTGATATACAAGGTGGTGGGCGAGGGTACGCGCCGGATGTCCCTTATGGCTCCTGGGGAGACTCTCGACCTGCTGACCGGGCTTGGCAACGGGTTCGATGTGCGCAGGTATGCACGCCCCCTGCTTGTTGGGGGAGGGGTCGGAATCCCCCCTCTGTACGGCCTTGCCAAGGCGATGCTCTCCGCCGGGCTGCGTCCAGCGGTGGCAATGGGCTTCAATACGGGGGCGGAGGTGTTCCTCGAAGACGAGTTCAAGGCTCTCGGGCTGCATACAGTGGTCTCTACCGCTGACGGCAGCAGGGGAGTCAAGGGGCTGGTGACCGATGCCGTGGCGATGTTGCGGGATGCGGGATTTGACGGCTTTTGCGCATGCGGCCCTCTGCCGATGCTGCGGGCCCTGTGCGAGTCGTGCAGCCTGCCCGGGCAGCTGAGCCTGGAAGAGAGGATGGGCTGCGGCTTCGGCGCATGCATGGGCTGTACTCACGAGATGGCCAACGGCGGCAAGCGCATCTGCAAGGACGGGCCGGTATTTGACAGGGAGGAAGTGCTATGGCAGATTTGAAAGTGTCTCTTTCCGGGGTGGAGCTCAAAAACCCTGTCATCCCGGCAAGCGGGACATTCGGCTATGGCCGTGAGTTTGCTGATCTCTACGACCTCAACATCCTCGGGGCAATCTCCGTCAAAGGGACGACTCCTCTGCCGAGGCTGGGCAACGCCGTTCCCCGCATCGCTGAATGCCCTGACGGGATGCTCAACTCGGTCGGACTCCAGAATCCAGGGATAGATGCCGTGGTGAGAGAGGAGATACCCGCGCTCCGCAAGCTGTACAGCGGCCCTGTGATTGCCAATGTCAGCGGGTTCTGTATCGAGGATTACGTGCTCTGCGCCAGCAAGGCGTGCGCCGTGGCGGACATCATAGAGGTCAATGTCAGCTGCCCCAACGTGCATGGAGGGGGAATGGCTTTCGGCACTGACCCGGGGAGCGCGGCTCAGGTGACCCGCGCCGTCAAGGCGGCGGCCTCAAAGCCGGTGTACATCAAGCTCTCTCCCAATGTCACGGACATCACGGCCATAGCCCGCGCCTGCGCGAATGCCGGAGCTGACGGGCTGTGCCTCATCAATACTGTGCAGGGCATGCGCATAGACACTCTCCGCCGCCGCCCTGTGCTTGCCGCCGCGACCGGTGGACTCTCCGGGCCGGCGGTGTTCCCGATAGCAGTGAGGATGGTGTGGCAGGTGGCGCATGCATGTGACATCCCCATAATAGGCTGCGGAGGGGTTTCCTCCGCCTCGGATGTGGTGGAAATGATGATGGCTGGCGCCGCTGCGGTGGAGGTCGGAGCCGCCAACCTTGTCAACCCGTGGGCATGCAAGGAGATAATCGAGTCCCTCCCTGCGGAGATGCAGAGGTTGGGCATAAGCAGACTTACAGAGATAACAGGAATAGTATGACATCAGGCAGAGACGTGATTATCGCGCTGGATTTCAGCGGGGCGGAGGAGGCCCTTAAGTTCCTCGACCGCTTCGGGGGAGTGCGCAAGCCCTTCGTCAAGGTGGGAATGGAGCTGTTTGACGCCGCCGGAGCGGATATAGTCAGGGAAATCCGGAAGCGTGGGCACAGGGTGTTCCTCGACCTCAAGCTGCACGACATTCCCAATACGGTCAGGAGGACTATGGCAGTCCTGTCCGGACTGGATGTGGATATGGTCAATGTGCATGCGGCGGGGACAATAGAGATGATGAAGGCGGCTGTCGAGGGGGCCGCGCGTCCTGACGGGAGCAGACCTCTTGTCATTGCGGTCACGCAGCTCACCAGCACCGATGAGACACGGTTGAGAGATGAGCTGCTCATCCCTGTCGGCATGCAGGAAACTGTCACCAGATATGCCCTCAACGCCCGTGAGGCCGGGCTGGACGGCGTGGTGTGCTCTCCTGCGGAAGTCCCGGGCATCAAGGAGGCGTGCGGCGGGGATTTCCTGACAGTGACCCCGGGCATCCGTTTCGCCGATGCTGGGGCTGACGACCAGAGACGTGTGACGACTCCGGCAATGGCTCAGTCCCTTGGCTCCGACTATATAGTGGTGGGGAGGCCTGTGACCCGTGCGGAAGACCCTGTGGCGGCATACATGCGCTGCGTGGAGGAGTTCTGCGGGACGGCCGCCGCGCATGAGGGCGCTGTCGCTGCTGACGCCGGAATGACGCGGCAAGAGCCTGTCGCTACGGCTCAGGCGGTGGCCCGGGAGCTGCTGCGCATCGGGGCGGTGTTCCTGCGTCCGGACGAGCCTTTTACATGGGCGAGCGGGATCAAGAGCCCGATATATTGCGACAACCGCCTGATACTCACCAATCCCCCGGCCCGCAAGGTGGTTGAGAATGCCATAGCTGACGCAGTGCGCCGGCTCTATCCCCAGGCGCAGGCCCTGATGGGCACGAGCACGGCGGGCATAGCGCATGCCGCCATCGCTGCGGACATTCTGGGCCTGCCTATGGGCTATGTCAGGGGCAGCGCCAAAGACCACGGCCGCGCCAACAGGATAGAGGGACGGCTTGACAAGGGGGAGCGTGTGGTGGTGATAGAGGATTTGATTTCGACTGCGGGCAGCTGCATAGAAGTGGTTGAGGCCCTGCGCGAGGCCGGGGCCGAGGTGCTCGGAGTGGTCAGCATATTCACTTACGGCCTGCGCAAGGGAATCCGGAGGCTTGCAGCTGCCGGGGTGGAGAATCACAGCCTCAGCAATCTGGACGCCCTCGTGCGGGTTGCCGTGCAGGACGGATACATTACAGAGCAAGACATGCAGACTATAACAGATTTCAGGGACAGCTTATGAGACATCTGATAGACACCATGGATCTCTCCAAGGAGGAGATTGACGGCATCATCGCCCTCGGGCAGGACATCATCGCGCACAGGAGCCGTTACAGCGGGGCGTGCAAGGGCAAGAAACTCGCCACCCTGTTCTACGAGCCGTCAACCCGCACCCGCCTGAGTTTCACGGCCGCCATGATGGAGCTTGGCGGCAATGTCATCGGGTTCAGCAACCCCATGGACTCCTCCGTTTCCAAGGGGGAGACGGTTGAGGACACTACACGGGTAATCAGCTGCTTTGCTGACATCATCGCCATGAGGCACCCGCTGGAGGGCGCCCCGCTCGCGGCGACGAGGGTCTCTACCATCCCGGTCATCAACGCCGGAGACGGCAGCCATGCCCATCCGACCCAGACGCTCACCGACCTGCTCACCATCAGCAGGGAGCTTGGACGGCTGGACGACTTCACCATAGGGTTTTGCGGGGATCTCAAGTTCGGGCGCACGGTGCATTCGCTCATCAAGGCTCTGTCCCGCTACCACGGAGTCAAGGTAGTGCTCATCGCCCCGGACGAGCTGCGGCTGCCGGACTACATGAAATATGAGGTGTGCGACCGCTATGGGGTTGACTACAAGGAAGTAGGCAGCATGGAGGAGGTCATGGGCGAGCTGGACGTGCTCTATATGACCAGAGTGCAGAAGGAGAGGTTCCTCGATGAGGCTGATTTCGAGAGGCTCAAGGACAGTTTCGTCCTGAGCAAAGACAAGCTACGCAGCGCCAAGGACTCCATGGTCATACTCCATCCCCTCCCGAGGGTCAACGAGATACTCAAGGAAGTGGATGATGACCCTCGCGCCGCCTATTTCCGGCAGGTGGAGAACGGCAAATTTGTCCGAATGGCTCTCATTGTCAAGCTGCTCGAATGGGCGCAACAGGAGCCGGGCGTACATTACATGGCTCCTCGCGACGCGGTGAGCGGCCCTTGGCGCTGCCCGGGGCGCAAATGCATCACCAACGCGGAGAATGTCCAGCGGCTGTTCCGGCGCGACGAGCATGGGGAATGCCACTGCGTCTACTGCGAGAGCCGCGTCGGGTGACGGCTCCTGAATCCCGCCGCAATCCTCATTAATGAGGATGGATTGTTTGCTTGCGAAAGAGTATTTTTGCCTGCGGCAAAAGTTAGAAGACAATGACCATCAGGGATCTCAAACAAGGGCAGTCAGCGGTTATTGCCAGCATTGGGGGAGAGGGAGCGCTCAGGCAGCATTTCCTCGACATGGGACTGATACCTGGCACGGAGGTCAAGTTTCTCAAGCTGGCCCCGCTCGGGGATCCCATGCAGGTGCAGGTGCAGGGATACTCGCTCACTTTGAGGCTTGAGGACGCCGGCAAGATAGAGGTGGTCCCCGGAGATGGCAAGGATGCGGACTCTTCGCCCGGAGAAGACGATGAGCGCCCCTACAGGGAGGTCCTGCATCCTGGGCTTGGAGAGTCGTACCCGTACCATTCCAAGGATCATGCGCACCCCCTGCCCAAGGGGACAGTCCTGACTTTCGCCCTTGCCGGGCAGCAGAACAGCGGCAAGACGACCCTGTTCAACCAGCTTACCGGAGCCAACCAGCATGTGGGCAATTTCCCGGGCGTGACGGTTGACCGCAAGGACGGTGTCATAAGGGGGCATCCTGAGGCTGTGGTCACCGACCTGCCGGGCATCTATTCGCTCTCCCCATATACTTCGGAGGAGATGGTCTCCAGACGTTTTATCTTGGAGTCCAAGCCCAAGGGCATCATCAATATAGTTGACGCGACCAATATAGAGCGCAACCTCTACCTGACCTTGCAGCTCATGGATCTCGGAGTGCCGATGGTCTTGGCTCTCAACATGATGGATGAGGTTACCGGCAACGGCGGCTCTATCCGGGTCAACGAGATGGAGAGTCTGCTCGGCATCCCGGTGGTGCCGATTTCCGCGTCCAAGAACGAGGGAGTGGAGGAGCTTGTGGAGCATGCCATTCATGTGGCGCGCTACCAGGAAGCCCCGGCGCGTAAGGATTTCTGCGGCAAGGAAGACCATGGCGGCGCGGTGCACCGCTGCCTGCACAGCATCATGCACTTGATAGAGGACAAGGCCTTGCAGGCCGGCATCCCCGTCAGGTTTGCGGCCACCAAGCTGGCCGAGGGGGACTCGCATGTAGAAGAGGCCCTCCGCCTCAATGATATGGAAAAGGCCACAATCGGGCAGATTGTCCGCGAAATGGAGCAGGAGCGCGGTCTTGACAGGGGGGCGGCCATTGCGGATATGCGCTACACATTCATCCACAGGCTCTGCGCCCGCACAGTGGTCAGGCCCGTAGAGAACAAGGAGCAGAAGCGCAGCCACAGGATAGACCGCATCCTCACCGGCAAGTACACGGCCATCCCCATTTTCATACTCATCATGGGAATGGTGTTCTGGCTGACATTCGATGTGCTCGGGACTCCGTTGCAGGATTTGTTGGACAGGGGCATTTCCGCATTGGGTGACATAGTTGACCGCGCAATGGAACGCGGGGAGGTCAATTCCGTGGTGCGTTCGCTCGTGGTGGACGCCATATTCGGAGGGGTGGGCAGCGTGCTGAGCTTCATCCCCATTATCGTCATCATGTTCTTCTTCCTGTCGCTGCTTGAGGACAGCGGGTATATGGCCCGAATAGCGTTCATTTCGGACGAGCTGCTGCGCAAGATAGGCCTGTCGGGCAGGAGCATAGTGCCAATGCTCATAGGCTTCGGCTGCTCTGTCCCGGCCGTGATGGCCACGAGGACGCTGCCGTCGGCCACTGACCGCAGGCGGACGGTGCTGATGATACCCTTTATGAGCTGCTCTGCCAAGATTGCCATTTACGCATTCTTCGCTGCGGCTTTCTTTCCGGGGCATGCCGGTGTGGTGATGATATGCCTGTATCTGCTGGGCATCATCGTGGGGGTCATTGTCGAGCTGGCGGCAAAGCTGCTGCGCGGCAGAGGGGAGCCTGCGCCGTTTGTGATGGAGCTGCCAAACTACCGCATGCCGCAGGCCCGCAACGTGGGGCACTTGCTCTGGGACAAGACAAAGGATTTCCTCCAGAGGGCTTTTACTGTGATATTCGTGGCGACGATAGTCATATGGTTCTTGCAGACATTCGATTACAAGTTGAGCCCCGTTGAGGACAGCCGGGACAGCATGATGGCTTGGCTCGGCGGCTTGATAGCTCCCCTGTTCAAGCCTCTCGGGCTGGGTGACTGGAGGATTGTGACTTCGCTGATCTCTGGCTTCCTCGCCAAGGAGAGCGTGGTCGCCACCATGGGGATGCTGGGGGTGACTGAGGCCTTGAGCATATCGACGGCGGTGCCCATGCTGATATTCTGTCTGCTGTATACGCCCTGCGTCGCTGCGGTGGCAACTATCCGCCGGGAGCAGGGAGGAGCGTGGGCTGTGTTTGTGGTGCTGTTCCAGTGCGTCGTGGCTTATGTCTGCGCCCTGCTTGGCTATCTGGTCACAAAGCTGTTTGTATAGGGATATGAATGCTCTTACGATAGTGATACTGCTGGCGGTGGCTGCGGGGCTTGTTGCCGCCCTGCTGTCAATGCGCAAACGCCATAGTCGCGGCGGATCCTGCTGCGGCGGGTGCTCTTGCTGTCAGGACGGGAGCTGCCCTCGTCGCAAGGACGGGGATGCCCGCTGACAGATTGGAAGCCGCCCTCGTCGCAAGGACGGGATGCCCGCTGACAGTCGCACCATTTTTGCAGTCGCCCGCCTTGTATGAATACAAGATTGGCTGTGGCGGCGGCTCTGGCGGCTGCCGCCTTGTTTGGCGGAGGCCTTTCCGTAGGGAAGACTTTATCGCATAACGACACATTCGCGGGGGAGAATACTTCTTTGACGGATGGCTCGTCCCTTTCAGCGGAGGCCTGCGCTCCTGTTGCGGTGACAAGTCAGGGTCAGGCGGCCGCAACGGACAGGGATGGGCATGTGCTGAAAGCCAGATGGGAAGAGTACCGCTCAGCGGTCTCCAAGGACAAGCCCCGCAAGCAGATGCAGACGCTGGACGGCATCAGGGAGGAGGCCCTGTCCCGGCATCTGCCATGGGACTGGTGGGACGCGTCCGCCAAATATCTGGACGCGGCCGTCTCCCTCAACTGGAAAATGTCGGACTCCCTGTGTGCCGCGCTCGGAGCAGAAGTCAAGGCCTTTGACGAGCCGGTGGTGTCGGTGCAGTACGCCCGCACCCGCACATCCAAGGGTGAATATCAGCTGCTCGCGGACATAATGTCTGACGCCTCGCGCCTCCGCCAGTTGTCCAACAAGGCGTTCTGGGACAACGATCCTGCGGTCTCCGGGGAGCTTGGGGGATGTCTGCCGCAATATATCGCCAATGACCTTGAATACGCGCTTTGGTCAATACTGCCTTATTCCGGCAAAGGGAATGGCCTTGCGGAAGACCGCACATGGCAGGCTCTGCAATCGGAGCTGTCTGCCCGTTATCCGGCTGCTGGATGGGCGGAGTACAGGAGCATAAGCGCGATGAGCGATGCCGCTGCCCGCAAAGCCGCCTTGGAGGAGTATGCGTCCAAATATTCCGGCAAGGCTCTGCGCTATTATGCCGTCGCGGATCTCCTCGGCATGCAGCTGGACTCGCTCGGACGCTGCGGAGGGACATCTTCTGACTATGCGGCTTTGCTCGCCCGGTGTGAGGCTTTTGAGAGGGGCCGGCTGGCCCTGCGTGGCGGCGAACGTGAGATGACAAGGGGCCTGACATCCGTTAAGGGCATCATCAGGGAGCTTGGCTCCCCAGCAATCGCCGTGTCCGAGGTGGTCTCGGACACCGCGACCGTGCTGCTGCGCAACCTGCGCACAGCACGCTCGCAGCTCCGCAGAGCGGAGGGCGGCGATTGCCTGCACACGCTTGACCTCACGGACACGCTGGGCAGATTCTACGTGTATGACACTGTTGTAGTGCCCCTGCCCCGTACTGACGACGGCTCATACGTGCTGGAGGTGAGCAGCGGCGACATCAGAGACTCGTACGCATTTGACAAATATTCCATTTCTCTGGCCCAGCGCTGCGACAGCCGGGGTCACGGCATATACCTGGCTGACAGCCGCAGCGGCAGGCCGTTCTCCTCGGCCTCCTTTACGCTGTCCAAGAACGGCAAGGAGGTGGCCTCGGCCGTTGATGTGCCCTTGCAGGAGGGATTTACCCCCCTGCCTGACAAACTGGAGTCCAAGATCAAGGGCGGAGGCTATTACAGGCTGTCCGCGAGCTGCCCTGGCGATGACGGGACACTGCGCCGTAGCCGTGAGCTGGGCCTGTCCGAAGGCGACCTGCATGTCCGCAGTGACGCGGCATACCTGTCAGGAGAATGCGAGGTGTTCACCGACCGTGGAGCCTACAATCCGGGCGACACGCTGATGTTCAAGGCGATACTCTTTGAGCGAAGCTCTCTCGCGCCTGTAAGGACGCTTCAGGGGCAGGAAGTTAGCGCGGCTCTCTATGATTCGGAAGGCAAGCGGCTGTCAGAACTTTCCCTGACATCCGGGGCGTTCGGCTCGGTCGCCGGGAGCTTTGCCATTCCCAAAGGCCTGCGTGGCGGGATCTTCCGCTTGGAGGTCTCTTCCAAGGACGGCAAGCTGGCAGGGACTCGCTCTGTCAGGGTGGACGATTTTGTCCCTCCGAGCAGCTTCCTGACATTTGACGCCATAGACCGTCTCCTGCTGCCTGGCGACACCCTGCGATTCGGCGGCAAAGTGACGAGCCTCAGCGGCCGCAGCATGTCCTCCGCCGTGCTCTCTTACAAGGCCAAGTCGTATGGCTCCGTCCTGTCCGAGGGCACATCCCGCATAGCCTCAGACGGCTCGTTTGCGATAGAGGTCCCCACAGACCCGGAGCGTGAATGGCAGGCGGTGTCGCTCGAAGTGCGCCTGACCGACGGGACGGGGGAGACAGCAAGTTACAGCACATACGCGCAGGTAAGCAAACATCTCGATATCGGGGTGTCAGTGGCCAATGCCGCAGACGCGCAGACATCGCTTGTTCCTTCTCCGGGCCAGCAGGAGCAGGGCGTCTGGTGGAGACGCCACGATGCCGCTTCTGTAGTGACAGCCGACACTGTGCGCCTTGGCTTGACCGCCGGTGAGACGCGTGGCGAGGAGATGGAGTGGAATCTTGCCTCTGAAGACGGCTCTACTCTGGCTGACGGCAAGGCCCTGTCTGGCTCGGAGATCGCGCTTGCCATTCCCGGGGAGGGTCTCTACAAGCTGAAGGCTTCCCTTTCTGTGATTCATAATGGCGAGCGGCTTCATTGGGCGGACTCATGCAACATATTGCGCATTAATCCCGACGCGACCTCCATTGACGCCCCTGTGGACTATGTCATCCTGCCCGCATCGGACGAGAGCCGTGATGGAGATGACATACGGATACGCCTCGGCTCCGCGTCCGGAGACCTGTGGGCGGTGGCCGAAGTGTTCGGCGGCTCCCGTGAGCTGCTGGATTCCAAGCTGTTGCATCTGGACGGCAGACGCGCAGGCCCCGGCTCGCTTGCAGACATCCTCTTTGAGTACGGGAGCGGCTGGCCAGATGCCGTCACGGTCAACCTGTTCTGGTTCAGGCGCTCCTCCCGCGTGTCATGGAGCCGGGAGTTCCACCGTCGCCATGTGCAGACCGTGGCGCTGCCCCTCTCTTTCTCCTCTTTCACCGACAAGGCTCTGCCCGGACAGAGGTGCACGGTCACCATACAGACCGGACCCGGGGCCGAATGCCTCGCCGCAGTGTTTGACAAAAGCATAGACAAAGTCGCATCCAACAGCTGGCAGCCCGTCTGGCGCGGGGTCTCTGGCGCGCCAAGGGTGAATGTCAGCTCGGTTTGCGGCGGGGAGACTCCTTATATGGTCTCGCCACGCCTGATGACCAAGAGCCTCGGGGCGGTTGCCCTTGCAAATGCGGCAGTCGAGACGGCTTCCGAGACGGATGAGGCGGTGATGTATGACACCGCACCCGCACTTGATGCCGGCACGCGCAATGCCCCGCTCCAAGCGGATGACGTGGCCGTAAGGGAAGAATTTGCCGCGACATTGGCTTTCCGGCCGTTCCTGCATCCGGATGCAGGCGGGGAGGCGGTGCTGGAGTTCGAGACCTCCGGCAAGCTCTCCACCTACCATGTGCAGGTGTACGCCCATGACAAGGAGATGCGGGATGCGTCAGTGTGCCGTGACATCACCGTGACCCTGCCCGTACAGGTCTCCCTCTCCGAGCCGAAATACCTCTATGCCGGTGACAAATGGCAGCTTGCCGCCCAGGTCTCAAGCAACGCGGATGTCCCCGTGCATGGCAGAATGTATCTGTACCGCTATGACACGGGCCAGTGGCGGGACGCCTCTCCGCTCTATGTAGAGGACAGGCAAGTGACTGTTGCGGCCGGAGGGACGGAGGTGTGCGCCTTTGATGTGGACGCGCCGGCCTCCGTGCCGGACACGGAGGCTGTCATCGGCCTCCGGCTTGTCTTTGTCTCCGATGACGGACACTGGTCGGACGGGATGTTCGTGTCCGTGCCGGTATATCCTGACGCGCAGACATTGACAGAGGCGCATTCTGCAGTCCTGCTGCCCGGAATGGACAGGGACTCGCTTGCCGCCTC
>CAZKVW010000006.1:5007-8816 GCA_964556285.1 uncultured Muribaculaceae bacterium | reverse complement strand
AGGCGCATTCTGCAGTCCTGCTGCCCGGAATGGACAGGGACTCGCTTGCCGCCTCACTCCGCTCCGAATTTGTCAACATCACGGATACGGAGTCCATGCAGGCCAAGGAAGTCACCATTCTGGACATGCTGGAGGAGGCGGTACCCTCCAAGGCAGACCCTGCGTCGGACAATGTGCTTGACCTGTCGGAGGCATGGTACGTGCGGCTTGTGGCACGAAAGCTTGGAGTGGAAATGTCCGGTCAGGAACTCTCTGACTCGGAGCTTGTGGACAAGATATTCTCCTGCCTCAACGCTGACGGGGGCTACTCGTGGTTCGAGGGGATGGATTCTTCGCCGGTGATTACGGCTGTCCTGCTGGAGAGGTTTGCACGTCTGCGTGACGCCGGGCTGCTGCCTGACGGGTTCCCGTCCCAGGATGTGTCCGTGGCGTATCTGGACAACAGCCAGTTTGCCGGCTCTCTGCGTCCTCTGTGGCGCGGGGGAGTGTCAGACGAGCAGTATCTCCACGTGAGAGCCCGCTACGCGTCCGTGCCTTTTGACCCGCAGCCGTCAGGGGCTGGCAAATCGGATTTTGACAAGCGGATGTCCGAGTTCCGCAAATACGCGCGCTCGTACCTCACTCCCAAGGGAGCGCGAGGGCTGAACGGGCGCATACTGGCCAAGGCCCGCCGTCTCTCCACCCTGTCAAACCTGCTGTCCTCCAAGGATGGCATCGCTTTGGCCAAGTCCTGGGGCGTGAGCCTGTCCGCAGGAGGCAAGCTGGCCAAGTCCATGGACGCTGACGCGGCTTCACTGATGGAGTATGCGGTCAGCGGCTCAAGCGGCGGCATATATTACCCCAATGCGGTCGCGCCATGGAAAGGCTTGCTGGAGAGTGAGGCATACGCCCACTCCCTGCTCTGCGACCTGCTTGACGGATATGCAAGGATGGACGGGAGCCCCAAGGAGCAGGCCGCCGGGGCGCACAGGATTGCCGAGGGGATACGCATCTGGCTCATGCTCCAGAAAGAGACCCAGCATTGGGACTCTGACCCGGCCTTTGTGGATGCCATAAGCAGCGTGATGGACGGCTCTGATGATGTCAAAAGCGTGTCTGTCCTGACGATGAATGCTTCGCGGCGCAAGCCTTTCGCCCAGATCGTGCCGTCAGGCAACGGCATGAGCGTGGAGCGCAAGCTGTACAAGGAACGGACTGTCAGGCGGGAGGCTGACGGCATGCATGACCCCGACAGCACGGATGTGTCCGTGTGGGAAGAGATTTCTCCCGGGACAGTCCTGCAAGTTGGCGACAAGATACGGGCCGAATACAGGATATGGAGCCAGGACAACCGCAGCCATGTCCGCCTGACCGTGCCGCGCGAGGCATCCCTGACCCCGGTGCAGCAGCTGTCGGGATACTGCGGGACGCGTATCCGTCCTCTGGGAGCGGCCAGGCTCGGCATCTCCGCAGGGGGATACAGGGATGTGCGTTATGACCGCAGCGAGTTCTGGTTTGAGTCTTGGCCGGAAGAGGGCGGCACGGTAAGCGAAGAGTACTTTGTGACAAGGGGAGGGACGTTCTGCGCCCCTGCGGTCACGGTTGAGTCCATGTATGCCCCGCACTATCGCGCCAACTCGGATTCCGGCACGATGACTGCGCAATGACTGTCCGACGATGGTGCGATGACTGCCCGGCGAGACTCCGTCAAAGTCTCGCCTGACAGCCGTCCTACTTCACATTGCGCCGCCCCTAGCTGATGAAGAGCAGCTCGCGGTATTTGGGCAGGGGCCAGGTGTCGTTGTCGCAGATTTCCTCCAGCTTGTCCAGCGGACGCCGTATCTTGGACAGGGACTCGGCTATCTCGTGGTAGGCGACAGCCTTTTCGTATTCGCCGGTGATGACATTGGCCCTCTTCCGCGCGTCTATCATCTCTCCCACCATCTTGCGCACGTCCGTGACATAGCCCGAAATCTTGCCTATCAGGTCAATCTCCGTGGCGCACAGGCGGGCGTAGTCTTCGGGGAATGCCTCTTTGGCCTCACACACATTGTCCAGCAGATGTTTCTTGTACTCAAGGGCAGCCGGGATGATGTGGTTTGTCGCCATGCGTCCGAGGACGCGGGACTCTATCTGTATCTTCTTGCTGTAGGTTTCCCATTTGACCTCGTTGCGGGCTTCCAGCTCGTGGAGGGAATAGACTCCTGTGCGGGTGAACATTTCCACTGAGGAAGGGTCGGTGAACTGGCGGATCATTTCCGGGACGCTGGTCTCCGTGTCCAGCCCGCGCCTTGCCGCTTCCTTTGGCCACTCCTCGGAGTATCCGTTGCCGTCAAAGCACACCACGTCAATGATGTCCGCGATGATGGGCTTGAGGGTGTCGAGGACGGCAGTGCCGAGGCTCTTCCCGGCAGACAGCTCCTTGTCGAGCTCCTTTTTGAAGTCGAGCAGCTGCTCCGCCACGGCCGCGTTGAGGGTGGTCATCGCTCCGGCGTTGTTGGCGCTTGACCCCACCGCCCTGAATTCGAAACGGTTGCCCGTAAACGCGAACGGGGACGTGCGGTTGCGGTCGGTGTTGTCCACGAATATCTCCGGGATTTCTACCAGCCCCAGCGACTTGCCTTTCTTGCCCGCAATCTCTATTGGAGTATCCGAGGGGACTTCAAGGAGCTTGTGCAGCACCTTTGTCATCGTCTCGCCGAGGAATGCGGAGACTATGGCTGGCGGGGCTTCGTTAGCCCCCAGCCGGTGAGCGTTTGTGGCGGACGCTATGCTTGCCTTGAGCAGGCCGTTGTGCCTCTGCACGGCTGCGAGTACATTGACAAAGAACGTGATGAACTGGAGATTGCCTTTGGCATCTTTGCCTGGCGCGAGCAGCTGTGCGCCTGTGTCAGTGCCGATAGACCAGTTGTTGTGCTTGCCTGACCCGTTTATCCCGTCAAACGGCTTCTCGTGGAACAGGACCACGAAGCCATGCTTGCGGGCGATGGTGTTCATCAGGTTCATCACCATCTGGTTCTGGTCGTTGGACAGGTTGCATTCCCCGTATATCGGAGCCAGCTCAAACTGGTTGGGCGCTACCTCGTTGTGCCTTGTCTTGAGAGGGATGCCGAGCTTGTGCCCCGCAATCTCAAGGTCTCTCATAAAAGCCGCCACCCGGCCTGGGATAGCCCCGAAATAGTGGTCTTCGAGCTGCTGGTTTTTGGAGGAAGCATGCCCCATCAGGGTGCGCCCCGTAATCATCAGGTCAGCCCTTGCGGAATACAAGTCCTCGTCCACGAGGAAATACTCCTGCTCCCAGCCGAGATAGGAGTATACCTTGCTGACCTTGGAGTCAAACAGCTTGCAGATGGGCAGCGCGGCGTCATTCAATGCCTTGAGCGACTTCTTGAGGGGGGTCTTGTAGTCCAGGGCCTCTCCCGTGTATGAGACGAACACGGTAGGGATGCAGAGCGTATCATCCTGTATGAATACCGGCGATGTCGGGTCCCATGCGGTGTAGCCCCTCGCCTCAAAGGTGGCTCGTATGCCCCCGCTTGGGAATGACGACGCGTCAGGCTCCTGCTGCACCAGGTCCTTGCCCGTGAAAGTCTCTATTACTCCGCCCTTGCCGTCGTAGTCAATCAGGGAGTCGTGCTTCTCGGCCGTGCCGTCCGTCAGCGGCTGGAACCAGTGCGTACAATGTGTCACTTTGTGTTCGAGAGCCCATTTCTTCATCCCGTCGGCGACTCCGTCGGCGACTCCGTCGGCAGTTTGGCAGTCCAGCGGCTCTCCCTTGTCGATGCAGGCGAGCAGGGCTTCGAGCGTCTTCGCGTCCAGATACTTGTGCA
>CAZKVW010000006.1:0-4907 GCA_964556285.1 uncultured Muribaculaceae bacterium | reverse complement strand
TTGTCGATGCAGGCGAGCAGGGCTTCGAGCGTCTTCGCGTCCAGATACTTGTGCATCTTGGCGCGGTCAAACACCAGCTCCCCGAAGTACTCCGAGGGAGGGCATGAGGGGGTGTCAACAGGGACCGGCTTCTTGGTGAAAGCCTTGTTGACCAGTTCAAAACGTAATGCACTACTGTTGCTCATAGGTTTGATTGAAAATGAATATGCTATACGACAAAGGCCGGTCTTTCCGGACCGGCCTTATGCTATTGGATTACACTTCCCCAAAGACTATGCCGCCGACCGGAAACGGCACTCGGAGAGCTGGCCGGAGCGCTGCTGGCTCTGGCTTCCGTTGACGGATTGCTGCTGGGCGTACGCCCGATGCTGAATGCCGAAGCTGGTCATTTGCGTGGTCATTTGGATAAGCGTGTTGCAGACATTATTGTGTGGCAGGCCTGCGGGCGTCATACATGATCTTGAGCGCGGAGCAACGCCTGAGCTCCTGCTTCACATCTGTAATGATACCCATCCTGACATCTTCGTCAGCCCTGATGACGGTCGTCATAAACTGACGGTCGCCCTCGCTCATGCTCTCGCGCTCCGCCGCGATGAAGTCACGGATGTCGTCCACTGTCTTGAAAGAGTCGTTGAGCTGTATACGCGCGTCGGTGCCGTACTGCGCCTGATACTGGCGCGTAGGGGTGCCGATGTTGATGTACGAGGACAAGTCTTTCCTTTCGAGCTTGACAACTTCCGAAGCCTCGGGAGTCTTGACAATCACCTTATTCTCCGTTTCACGCAGGTTGGTGGTCACCATGAAGAAGAACAGGAGCATGAACACGATATCGGAAAGGGATCCCGAGGATATCCCGGGGACTTCCCTCTTGTCACTGCTGTTTCCGAATTTTGACATAATCCTTTGTCTCCTTAATTCTTGGCCACATTCTTGGGCTCAGCCTCGGAGATGTTCTGCGGAATCGCTTTCCTCACGATATCCTGCAGATCTTCGCTGAGCCTGGAATAGGGCTTGCCGTAGTTCCTGTATGAGAACTCATCACGAAGCTCGTTGATGGCTTTCACCAGTTCGTTCTGTACGGCTATGTATGCGTGATAACTGGTTCCTCGGTCGTTCTGGAGGGATATGACTCCCTTTGAGACCGGATACGGGCCGAATCCCTCGATGTCCTTGACCTCTTTTTCGGGGAGGTTGGGGTCATCTGTCGGATTGGAGAGGAACTCTTTGATCTTGTCTTTGAGCTGGCTAACCACAATCTGTTCATTGCCGGCGAGAAGCCTGTCCGCAGCGTTAATCTTCACAATGATAATGTTGCGGCGGTTGACTTTCTGGTCCTCCACTTTCTGGTTCTTGTCAGGCATCGGAGGGAGACGGCGCGACAGACCGGTGTGCGACCCCATCGTGGTAGTCATGAGGAAGTAGCACAGCAGCAGGAACGCTATATCGGCTGTCGAGCTCGAATTGATTGCTGGAGTTTTCTTTTTAGCCATAACTCAACTCATTTTCTGTTACGGACTGCGCTGCATATCTCGCCCACAATTATGGCCAGGATGGCTGCGCCACCGAACAGGTATGTGAGGTTGAGTATGGTGTCAGTAAGTTTGAGTGTGCTTGCGCTCGGCTGCTCAAGCATGCCCATGGCAGGCTTGCCGGGAGCTGCAAGGTATACGATGCCGCAGATTACAGCCGCTCCGACCAGCACCAGTACAGCCTTGAGGAGGCTCTTGGGGTTGTTCTTGAACGCAATCACGGCACCGAATATGACCACTGCGCAAAGAGCGATGCCGAGGATGATGTATGTCCACCAGAACAACACATCCACGAGCTTGCCGTCGTTGGCCTCAAATCCGATGACGAATCCGAGCACCAGCACGACCACGCTTATCGCGAGCAGCAGCCACATGATGATGTTGAATATTTTGTTGTAATTTTTCATCACTCAATTGTCCCGCAGGGGGAGCGATTTATTTTGTTTTGCCTTGGACTGATACTTGGTGAGGAGGTCTACAAAACTGATGGAAGAATCCTCCATGTCGATGGTCAGGGAGTCAATCTTCGCAAGGATGTAGTTGTAGAAGACCTGGAGTATCATGGCCACGATGAGACCGCCGACGGTGGTGATGAGGGCGACCTTCATACCTCCTGCGACGATGTTAGGCGAGATGTCGCCAGCCGCCTGGATGGCGTCGAACGCCTGGATCATGCCGATGACCGTTCCGAGGAATCCGAGGGACGGGGCAAGAGCGATGAAGAGGCTTATCCATGAGAGGCCGTTCTCCATGTTGCTCATCTGGACGGAGCCGTAAGAGACGATGTTCTTCTCGACGACATCCACGCCCTGGTCATAGTGGAGCAGGCCCTGATAGAAGATGCTGGCCACGGGGCCGCGAGTGTTGCGGCAGACGTCCTTGGCGGCCTCTACGCCACCTTCGTTAAGGGCTGTCTCGACTTTGTCCACGAGAGCCTTGACATTTGTCTTGGAGAATGTGAGATAGAGGATGCGCTCAATGGAGAGTGCAAGGCCTATCACAAGGCAGATGACGATGAGGGCCATGAACCCGGCGCCGCCCTGGATAAAATAGGTCTTGAGGGCCTGGTGCAGGGGCATCTCGTTCTTGACCTCGAACGGGTTGACTTCCTCATCCGGGGCGGGAGTCGTCTCATCGACGACTGTCTCCTGTGCGGAAGCCGCCTCAGCAGCGGCCTGCCCGTCCTGGGCGGATGCAATGTTTGCGGAGAAAGTCAGAAGACCGGCTGCCGCCAACAACATGAAAACCTTTTTCATAACAGTTTTGAATGTTTAATTGATAATGTATTAATTAGTTATATAATCTGTCCGTGTTGGCCGGAGCATGCCGGCGCACAAAATCAACGCAATTTAGCAAAATATTTCCAAAACCCAATGCAGGAGCGTTTTTAACGGCTCAAAAAATCACATTTCGCCTCTCAAGTCCCGGCACAGGAGATCCCGGACGATGCCGTTGTCCCGGTATAGCCCCATCAGGTGGAACAGCTTGCCCAGCGCGCTCTCGGTGGTCATGTTGCCGCCGGGCAGCACCCCTGCGTCAGAAAGCGTCTTGCCCCCCGCGTACAGGGACATGTTGACGCTGCCGGACAGGCATTGGGTCACGTTGAGCAGTATCTTGTCCATGGCGGAGGACTCTCTGACAATGTCGGTGAACCACTTCGCCGTCATGGCGTTGCCCGAGCCGTATGTCTCTATGATTACCGCCCTGGTCTCCGGGCCTAGGAGGATGTTGCTCACCACTTGCGGGGTGATTCCGGGGTGTATCTTGAGTATTGAGACTCTCGTGTCCAGCCTGGTGTTGATGTTCAGCGGCTGCCCCGGCTTGGGGTGGCGGATGACCGCAGTGTTGTATTTGATGCTGATGCCGGCTTCCGCGAGAGGGGGGCAGTTGGGGGAGGCGAACGCGTTGAAGTGCTCGGAGTTGACTTTGGTGGACCTGTTGCCGCGCAGGAGCAGGGAGTCAAAGAAAATAGTCACTTCCGGCACCATCGCCCGTCCGTCCGGCCCCTTTGTGGAGGCGATTTCCACTGCCGAGACTATATTCTCCTTGCCGTCTGTGCGCGGCTTGCCTATTGGCAGCTGGCTGCCTGTGAATATAACCGGCTTGGAGAGCCCTGACAGCATGAAGCTGAGCGCCGAGGCGGAGTAGGCCATGGTGTCCGTGCCGTGCAGGACGATGAACCCGTCGTAGCTGTCGTAACGCTCGCTGATCAGGCCGGCGAGCTTTTGCCACAGGCTGGGATCCACGTCCGCAGAGTCGATGATGGGGTCGAAAGTGAACACGTCGATGCTGGCGGCAAACTTGCCCAGTTCGGGGACTTCGCCGGTGATCTGCCCGAAGTCAAACGGCTTGAGTGTCTGGTCGGCGGGGTCTTCTTTCATGCCGATGGTGCCCCCGGTGTATATCATCAGCAGCTTTGATTTGCCGTCAGTCATATTGTATTGGCGTATGTTTTCCTGTTTTCCCGTCCAAGCGGAGCCAAGCCCCGTTCATTCGCGGGCGCTGTCTTTCGCGCCGGAATCTGCCGCACCGCCTCCCAGGCCGAACAGTCTGCGGGCGTTTGCGGTCGTGACCTCGGCGACTTCCTCGACGCTGACTCCCTTGAGCCCGGCGAGCATGCTCCCTATCAGGGGAATGTAGGCGCTCTCGTTGCGCTCTCCCCGGTGCGGCGTTGGGGTGAGGTAGGGAGCGTCCGTCTCCAGCACTATCCTGTCCAGGGGGATGCGGGCCGCCACGCTCTGGAGAGACGCATGCTTGAATGTCAGCACGCCACCTATCCCGACGAGCCAGTCCCCGTACCTGGACAGCCGGACAAAAGTCTCATAACTGCCGCTGAATGCGTGTACGTTCCCCCTCAGCCCGAGATGGCGGCATCCCTCCAGCACCTCGAAGAAGTCTTCGGTCGCGTCCCGCAGGTGGATGTTGACCGGCAGGTTGCGGGAGGCGGCCGCCTCAAGCTGGACGCGCAGGGCTTCCTTTTGCTCGGCAGCGTTGTCCTTGCCGCAGTGGTAGTCAAGCCCTATTTCGCCGACGGCGACGACATCCTCGCGGGTGTCAAGAACGCGGATGACCTTGTCCACTTCGTCCTGCCAGTCCTTGGTGACGGATCCGGGGTACAGCCCGGCCATCGGACGCAGGGGCCCGGGGTGACTGTCAACCAAGGCCAGCATGCCGCCCCTCTCCGAAGAGTCTATGTCGGCCTGTATCATCGTTGTCACGCCGGCCGCAGCGGCTCTCGCTATGACAGCCTCCTCATCTCCCCTGAACGCCTCGTCCGCTATGTGCGTATGTGTGTCTATCCATTCCATTCCTGCAAACCTTAAATTTGCAGTGTTGTTCTCTGCGCCAAGGCTTGTGAGAGCAAAAGTAGTAAATTTG
>CAZKVW010000005.1:43603-51429 GCA_964556285.1 uncultured Muribaculaceae bacterium | reverse complement strand
AACAAATACGACATCATCGGGAACGACGCGGCTCTCAACCGCGCATTGGAGACGGCCGTAGCCGTCGCCCCGACCGACCTAACCGTGCTGATCAGCGGGGAGAGCGGCGTGGGCAAGGAGACCCTGCCCCGCATAATCCACGACCACAGCCGCCGCAAGACGGGCAAGTACTTGGCCATCAACTGCGGAGGACTCCCCGAAGGGACCATCAACTCCGAGCTGTTCGGACACGAGAAAGGCTCATTCACAGGAGCCACCGAGACCCGCAAGGGATATTTCGAAGAGGCCAACGGCGGGACTCTCTTTCTGGACGAGGTGGGCGAGCTGCCCGCCTCCACACAAGCGATGCTGCTGCGTGTGCTGCAAAACGGAGAATACCTCAAGGTCGGGTCGTCAAAGGTGGAAAAGACGGATGTGCGCGTGGTCGCGGCCACCAACGTCAATCTGCTCTACGCCGTGTCCCAGGGCAAGTTTCGCGAAGACCTCTACTACCGCCTCAACGCCATCCAGATCAGCATGCCCGCCCTGCGCGAGCGACCTGACGACATATACCTGCTGTTCCGCAAGTTCTGCTCCGATTTCTCCGAGAAATACGGCGTCACCAAAATTGTGCTCGAGCACGACGCCATAGCCCTGTTGCAGAGTTACCGCTGGCCAGGCAACATCCGCCAGCTCAAGAATGTGGCCGAGAGCGTCTCCGCCATGGAGTCCGTGCCGGTCACAGCCATGAGCAGCAGACAGGAAATCAGCGCCGCCACCCTCTCCAAATACATTCCCAAGGACGACCCGGGGCAGATACCGGCCCTCGTCTCCGGGAGCAAGGCATCCGGCCTCAGCGACTCTGACAAGCAGATGCTGGTAAAGGCTCTGCTGGACCTCAAGCAGGACATCGACAGGCTCAACGCTGCCGTGTTCGGCGACAGCGGCCGCGGCCCTGCAAGGATAGCCGCCCCCGACAAGGATGAAGCCCCGCATATCGGGGCGGACAGGCCTCAATCCCATCCTGTCGAAGCGGAATGGCAGGAGTCCGAAGTGCACGAGCGGCAGCCAGAGACGCTCTCCCTCCAGGAGACGGAGAGGCAGAACATCCGCAAGGCTCTGGAGAAATACAGGGGCAACCGCTCCCTCGCCGCCAAGGAGCTCGGCATCTCGGAGAGGACGCTCTACCGCCGTCTCGCAAAAGAGGAGGACAAGTCATGAGGAAGCCCATGCCTCTGTGCGCAGCCGCGCTCCTCTGCCTGGCCGCAGCCATTGCCGGCTGCGGGATATACTCGTTCTCCGGCACCTCCATCCAGCCCGACATCAAGACCGTAACCATCGACTATTTCGGCTACAAGGCCCTGCGCGTCAACCCCTCGCTCTCCAACGACCTGACCGAGGCTCTGCGCACCCAGTTCCGGCGCATGACCAGACTGGAGCAGGTGGACATGGACGGGGACATGGAAATCTACGGGGAAGTGACCGGCTATGACGTGTCCACCTCATCCGTCACAGCCGACGAGGTGGCCGCCAAAAACCGCCTCACAATCACAATCAAGATACAGTTCACCAACAGGAAATACCCCGAAGACGACTTTGAGAAGAGCTTCTCGCAGTATTCCGACTTTGACGGCACGCAAATGCTGGATGCGGTCGAATCGACCCTCTGCGCGGAGATTGTGGAGAAACTGGTGGATGACGTGTTCAACGCTACAGTTGCCAACTGGTAGAGAGACATGACGCAAGACATTGACAAGATGAGCTCCGAGGAGCTTGCCGCCCTCGTGGAGCAGTACCCATGGTTCGCCGCCGGGAGAGTGGAACTCTGCCGCAGGACGGCAGGCAGGGATCCGGCGCAGTATTCTGAGGTGGCGGCATACGCGGGAGACCTCAGCCTCCTGTACAGGTGGTCTCGCCATGACCATGTGCAGGACATGTCCGACAATGAGGTCAAGACTGTCATCAAGGGGGCCACACAGGGGAGGGTCAGGGTGGCAGGAGGTGATTTCTTCTCCCAGGACGAATACAACGAGGTCAAGGAAGACGGGGACGATTTCATGGCCGCAGCCGCGAGAGCCATATCCGGCGAGCCGGAGCGGCACGGGCAGCCCTCCCCCGTCACATTCTGTACGGAAGCCCTCGCGGAAATCTACGCGGAGCAGGGCTATTTCGACCAGGCGCGGTACATTTATTCCCAACTAATTTTGCGTTATCCGGAAAAAAGTGCTTATTTTGCAGTCCTTATTGACGAATTGAACAAAAAGGAGAAAGATACATCATCATTATGAACGCTGTGTTCACCATACTGATCGTGCTGATCATTATTGCGGCCCTCCTGCTGATAGGGGTGGTCCTGCTCCAGAACGGCAAAGGCGACGGGCTCGCCAGCAATTTCGTGTCTGCTAACCAGACTCTCGGCGTCCGTCAGACAGCCAATATACTTGAGAAGTTCACATGGGGGCTGGTGGCGTTTATCTTGGTGCTGTCCATCATCACCTCGTTCACCATGAGGGGAGGATCGACAGGAGTGGATGTCACCAAGCAGATTGAGGGGTCGGCCACCACGGAGCAGCCCGCATTCCCGTCCGCTCCGGCCGAAGTGCCCAATCCTGAGGCGAACGAATAGCCTCCCGCTGCCGCGTGACTGACAGATTGTCAGTCTCCGGCGCATGGAACATAATTTGACAATATCCATAGCCGGCGCCGCTAATGTGCGGTGCCGGTTTTTTGTCGGCGACTGGCGGCAGGGATGTCCCTCCCCGCTGTCATTCTGAACGGGACGAAGTGGAGTGAAGAATCTGTGCATTGGGACGTTGCAGCGATAGAGATTCTTCGCTGGCGCTCAGAATGACAAAGGGCGGATGCCCAGAGTGACAAGGCCTGAAGTTCAGGATGACCGGCAAAGCAGAAGAAAATGGCCGGAAAGGGCCATAAAGAACGAGAGTGAATATTTAACAACAGACAGCTATGGATTACAATAACAACAACGGATACAACAACTCCAGCGGCAGCGGGAACAGCAAGACCGAGTTCCTCAGCAAATACGCCGTCAACCTCAACGAGATGGCCTCCAAAGGCAAGCTCGATCCCGTGATAGGCCGGGACGATGAGATACGCCGGGTGCTGCAGATACTCTCACGCCGCACCAAGAACAACCCTATCCTCGTCGGCGAGCCTGGTGTCGGCAAGACCGCCATTTCGGAGGGCATAGCCCAGAAAATCGTGGACGGCGACGTGCCGGAGAACCTCAAGACCAAGCAAGTCTATTCCCTCGACATGGGCGCTCTCATCGCGGGAGCCAAATACCAGGGCGAGTTTGAAGAGAGGCTCAAGGGCGTCGTCAAGGAGGTCGTGGACAGCGAGGGCGAAATCATACTGTTTATAGACGAGATACACACCCTCGTCGGAGCAGGGCGTTCGTCCGGGGCTATGGACGCGTCCAACATCCTCAAGCCCGCCCTCGCGAGGGGTGAACTCAGGACGATAGGGTCTACCACGCTGGACGAGTACCAGAAATATTTTGAGACCGACAAGGCTCTGGAGAGACGTTTCCAGAAAGTCACCGTCGATGAGCCGAGCCCGTCGGAATCCATCGCAATCCTGAGGGGACTCAAGGAGAAATACGAGAACCATCACCGCGTGCGTATAGAGGACGACGCGCTCATCGCCGCAGTCAACCTCTCACACCGTTACATCACCAACCGCTTCCTCCCGGACAAGGCCATTGACCTCGTTGACGAGGCTGCCTCCAAGCTCCGTCTGGAGATGAATTCAGTGCCCGAGCCCATCGCGGAGCTCAACTCCAAGATCCGCCAGCTCGAAATCGAGAAGGAGGCCATCAAGCGAGAGGGCGTCTCTCTCAAGCTGGAGAAGATAGAGGGCGAGCTCAAGGAACTTGGCGAGCAGAAGAAAGGCCTTACCGCCCGTTGGGACGAGGAGAAAGGCCTGCTCTCCGAACTGCAGTCCACGCGCCAGCAGATAGAGGACTATCAGAACCAGGCCAAGATAGCGGAAAGGAGCGGTGATTTCGGCAAGGTGGCTGAGCTGCGCTACGGCAAGATTGCCCAGGCGCAGAAACGGATAGATGAGCTCACAGCCAAGCAGTCGGCCATCAAGGATCCCATCATCACGGAGGCTGTCACCCCGGAGGACATCGCGGAAGTGGTCGCCCGCTGGACCGGCATCCCCGTCAACAGGATGCTGGAGAGTGAGAAAGACAAGCTCCTGCGGATGGAGGAGGCTCTGCACAAGAGAGTCGTCGGGCAGGATGCGGCCATAAAGGCCGTCTCCGATGCCGTGCGGCGTTCAAGAGCCGGCCTCTCCAATGAGAAACGCCCCATCGGGTCGTTCCTCTTCCTCGGCACAACGGGCGTCGGCAAGACCGAGCTGGCCAAGGCTCTGGCGGAGTTCCTGTTCAATGACGAGAACATGATTACCCGCATCGACATGAGCGAGTATCAGGAGCGGCACACTGTCAGCCGCCTGGTCGGCGCCCCTCCGGGATACGTGGGCTATGACGAGGGCGGGCAGCTGACCGAGGCCGTTCGGCGCAAGCCTTATTCGGTGATACTGCTGGACGAGATTGAGAAAGCGCATCCCGACGTGTTCAACGTCCTGCTGCAAGTGCTTGACGACGGCCGCTTGACGGACAACAAGGGGCGCACGGTGGACTTCAAGAACACCATCCTCATAATGACCTCCAACCTGCGCGAGGAGGAGCTGCGCGAGCACATGCGCCCGGAGTTCCTCAACCGTATCGACGAGATCATCAACTTCGACCCGCTCACCGAGGACAACATCAAGGACATTGTCCGGATACAGATGGGCATATTGAGCAAGAAGCTGTCCGACGAGGGCGTGGAACTGACCTACACCAAGGACTTTGTGGACCTGATGGCCAAGGAGGGTTACGACCCCGCGTTCGGTGCGCGTCCTGTCAAGCGCCTGATACAGCGCGAGCTGGTCAATCAGCTCGCCACCTCTATCCTCAACGGCACAGTCCACAAGGACAGCCTCATAGAGGTGGATGCCGTTGACGGCAAGGTGGAGATCCGCAACAGGAAATAAATTGCGGACAGAGCCGCAAAATTCACTACATTTGCATCCGGGGCCTCAAGCAAAAGAGGCTCCGGATTTTTATGAAGAGACTGCTGCTCACATTGGCATTTGCCGCAAGCCTGACGACTGCCGCTGCGGGCGGGAATGACGGCGCCTGGACTCTGACCGCAACGGATGCCTCAGCCAAATACTTCGCCGTGCCGCTGGCCAACGGGCAGCTGGGACTGATGCCCGGCGCCGCCCCGTTCCAAGTCAAAGGGGTCATGCTCAACAACGTCTATGACAGCCGCAAACAGGACGGGGTCAGCACGCATTTCAGGACTCTTAACCCGTTCTCAATAGAGATGGACATCGACGGCGAACGGGTCTCCATGGGCACGGTCTCCCGCTGGAAGCAGATCCTCGACATGCGACGGGCATGCTTGGAGTCGTCGTTCAGGCACAGGAGCAAAGCGGACATCAGCTGCACTGTCAGGGCGCTGCGCGAAATGCCTTACGCAGGACTCATCTGCGTGGACATCCGCGCCGCCAAAGATATAGACATAACGGTCTCTGACTCCATCAAGGCCAGCAAGAGCCACACCCTGCGCAGCTCCGGGACAGTGGAGAAATGGTGTCTGGACGGGGTCAAGTACAAATTCCGCCGCCTGTCGGCGCTCTCGCCCCGCAAGGGGATCCTCATGGCGTCAGCCAACTGCCTCTTCACCCAGGACGGCCCTTGGGACGGCCGCGCATCACTCAAGGCAGGACAGACATTCAGGTTCTGGCTCTTGGGGTCGGTCGTGCCCGGGACTGATTTTTCCGATCCGGAGAATGAAGCGCTGAGGGAGCTGATATACGCCGTCGGGGAGGGGCCGCAGCGGCTGGTGCAAAGGCACGAGGCCTTGTGGGACGAGCTTTGGCGCGGGGACATTGAGATAGAGGGTGACGATGATGCGCAGAGGCTGGTCCGCGCCGCCCTGTACAACCTGTATTCCTCGTGCCGTGGAGGCTCATCGGCCAGCATTCCCCCGTTCGGGCTGTCCAGCAGCGAATACTGCGGCCACATATTCTGGGACTCGGAGCTGTGGATGTACCCTCCTATGCTGTACCTGGCCCCGGACATCGCGGAGTCAATGACGGACTACCGCACGGCGCGTCTCGCGGGGGCATGCAGCAAGGCCCGCAGCTGCGGCTACGCAGGGGCGATGTTCCCGTGGGAGAGCGATAGCAGCGGCGAGGAAGCGAGCGACCCGGGGGCGCTGACCGGGACATTCGAACATCACATATCCTCTTGCGTGGCCCTGTCCCTGTGGGACCGCTACAGGATGACCGGAGACCGGGAATGGCTGGAGTCCAAGGCTTTGCCGACTCTGGAGGCCGTGGCTGACTTCTGGGTCAGCAGGGCATCCGCCAACGCGGACGGCAGCATGTCCGTCAGGGGAGTCATCTGCCCGGACGAATATGCTCACGGCAAAGACGACAACGCATTCACCAACGCCTCTGCCGCTCTCTCGCTCAGGGCTGCGGCAAAGGCCGCCGCCATCTGCGGCAAAACGGCCGATCCGGCGTGGGAGCAGGTCGCTGACAGGCTGCGCATCCCCAAGCGGGACGGCATCACGCTCGAATATGACGGCTACAGCGGCGAGAGGATCAAGCAGACAGACGCCAACCTGCTGGCTTACCCCTTGCAGGTCATCACAGATCCGGAGGAGATAAGGCGGGACCTGGAATATTACGAAGACAAGCTGGATCCGGCGGGACCGGCCATGTCATTTGCCATCCCAGCCATCCAATGGGCGCGGCTCGGCGACAGGGACAAGACGGACGAGCTGTGGCACAAGACAGTGGACGGACATGTCCACGGGGCGTTCCTTGCGTTCAGCGAGACGGCCGGCAAGGGCGACACCTGCTTTATGACGGGCTACGGCGGTGTCCTGCAGGCAGTCATCAACGGATTCTGCGGGCTGGAGCTGACTGACGACGGGATCCGTCAATTGCCCTCGGTCATGCCAAAGGGCTGGAAGTCCGTCACCGTCAAGGGAGTCGGGCCGCGCAGACAGACATTTGTCAACAAACAAACAAAACAATAAACACACAACTATGGCTACAGCGCATAACGCGGCGATGAAAGGCGAGATCGCCGACACCGTAATCATGGCGGGAGACCCGCTGCGGGCAAAATTCATGGCGGAGACCTATCTGGATGAGCCCAAGCTGTTCAACAGCGTCCGCAACATGTTCGGATACACAGGCACATACCATGGCAAGCGCGTCAGCGTCATGGGACACGGCATGGGCATCCCGTCCATAGCAATCTACTCATACGAGCTGTTCAACTTCTACGATGTGCAGAAAATCATCCGCACCGGCACGGCCGGATGCATCCAGAAAGGGATGAACATCGGAGACATTGTCATCGCGCAAGGCGCCTGCACTGACTCCGCGTACATGGACCAGTTCAACCTCCCCGGCACATACGCCCCCATCGCGGACTTCGGGCTGCTGTCCGCCGCAGTGGACAAGTGCAAAGAGCTTGGGTACAACTACTATGTCGGCAATGTGCTGTCCTCGGACGTGTTCTACGACGAGAACGAGAACTGGAAGAAGTGGCAGAAAATGGGCGTCCTGGCCATCGAGATGGAGACCACAGCCCTGTACGCCAACGCCGTCAAGGCTCATAAGCGCGCCCTGACCATACTCACGGTCAGCGACAGCATCGTGGAGCAGGTAGTCACCACCCCGGAGGAGAGGCAGACGGCCTTCACCAAGATGATGGACGTGGCGTTCAGCCTGATCTGACAGAGAAA
>CAZKVW010000005.1:0-43503 GCA_964556285.1 uncultured Muribaculaceae bacterium | reverse complement strand
AGACGGCCTTCACCAAGATGATGGACGTGGCGTTCAGCCTGATCTGACAGAGAAAAAGGGAAGCAGAGCCTATTTGTACAGATAGCGCTTGATAGACATCTTGGGAGTCTTCTGGAAAGGCTCCTTCATCAGCTCCACGGATGCCAGCTGGCTGTACTTCGGCAGCTTCTTGTTGACCTCGCCCATGATAATCGACGGCAGGTCGGAGCGGTCTTCCGCAGTCAGCCCTTTCACTGCCTCCTCGTCAGGCGCGACAAGAGCCACCAGCTTGTCCCCGCGCATGACGACAAGAGACTCCGAGACATACTTGTTGCTGTCGATGACGCATTCCATCTCCTCCGGGTAGATATTCTGTCCGTTGGAAGTGAGCAGCATGGTCTTTGACCGGCCTTTGAGGAAGACGTCGCCACGGGCGTCGATGGTGCCGAGGTCGCCAGTCCTGAACCAGCCGTCAGGGGTGAACGCCGCCTTGGTGGCAGCCTCATTCTTGTAGTACCCGCTGAATATGTTGGTCCCTTTGGCAAGTATCTCGCCCGCGATGTGCTCAGGATCCTGAGAATCTATCTTGAGCTGCACATAGCTCATCCTCCTGCCGCAGGAATGGGGCTTGAAATCCCTCCAGTCATCATAGCTCATCAGAGGCGCGGCCTCTGTCATGCCATATCCGATGGTGTAGTGGAACTTGATCTTGCGGAAGAAGTCCTCCACCTCGGGATTGACCGCAGCGCCTCCCATGATGTACACCTTGACTTTGCCGCCGAATGAGCGGTCAAGCGTCTTGCGCACCTTGGAGTATATGATGTCCCGGATGCCCGGGATGCTGGTCAGGAACTTGATGGATGGCTTGTTCATCATCGGCTTTATCTTGCCGGTGTATATCTTCTCAAACACCATCGGCACCGCGATGAACAGGTACGGATGCACCTCGGACATGGCCTGCATCAGCACTGACGGGGACGGGGTCTTGCCGAGATAGTATATGGGAGTGCCTCCGCACAGAGGGTACATCAGCTCGAACATCATGCCGAACATGTGCGCCATAGGCAGTATGGACAGCATGCTGTCCCGCCAGCTGGATGGGACTTTCTCCTCCTGGCCGTAATCGATGTTGGCGCTGAAGCACTCGTAGCGCAGCATAACTCCCTTGGGGTCTCCGGTGGAGCCGGAAGTGTAGTTGATGACAGCCAGGTCTTTGCCGTTGTCCTGCGGATAATGCACGTCGCTTGCGGAGAAGCCGTTGGGGTATTTGGCGACAAATGCCTTGTCAAGGCCCTCAAAAATGGCCGCGTCCCCCTCCTGCATGTACAGAGGGGAGAATGTGGCGATGGATATCACCCTGCGCAGCTTGGGCATCTTGGCGATGTCCAGCTTGGCCCAGATGTCCTCGTCCGTAAACAGGATGACGCTGTCCGAATGGTCAATGAGCCCGCAAATGCTGTCCGGCGTGAAATCCACGAGAATCGGCACTACAACGGCCTCGTATGTGTTGATGCCCAGAAATGACAGCCCCCACCGGGCCTGGTTGCGCCCGCAGAGAGCTATCTTGTCGCCTTTGCGGATGCCGAGCTGCTCAAACAGCAGGTGCAGCTTCTCTATCTGAGCCGCCATCTGCCCAAATGTGAATCCGCCGCCATGGTAGTCACACAGCGCCGGCCTGTCCCAGTTGTCGGCGACCTGCTTCTGCAATCTGGTTAAATAATGTACCATATAGTTGTCGGTTTTAGCTTGCCGGCGGCGGGAGACTCTTCACTTCGATTCGCAGACTCTTCACTTCGTTCAGAGTGACAAACTTATTCGTTCAGAGTGACAGGCTTTTTCGTTCTTGAGGCTATGCTCTTTCTGTCATTCTGAGCGTCAGCGAAGAATCTGTCAGCGTCAGCGAAGAATCTGTCTGCGTCAGCGAAGAATCTGTCAGCGTCAGCGAAGAATCCCCCAACCGCTCCAATTGACAAAAATAGGCATAAGCATCCTATGTCAGAACAGAGCGGATTATACTTTTTGGCCGAAAAGGAATCATTTATTACCTTTGTCAGGCTGTTACATTATACTTTTAGACCTATACACATGCAGACACTCACGCTTGAAGGCATACGCCAGACATTCCCAAAGGCCCATATCCTCTCCCAGGGGAATGACTTTATGATAATGGATTTGGGATATCCCGCAGGCAAGGGCATCACAATGACATTCCCCCGCAGGGTGGACGGCATAGTGTGCATCTATTGCGTGGCTGGGGATTTCACCATGTCCGTCGGCATGGATGACTATCGCGTGAGGCAAGACAATTTCACCATCGCATTGCCGGGTGACATAGTGAGATTTGCGCGGGAAGACACGTCACAGAGCGCCATGCTGAGGATCATGGCGCTGTCCGACAACTTGCTGCGGGAGATGGAGTTTGACATCAACAAGGCGCAGCTCGTGTTTGAGCACCGGATGATCAAGGCGAGCTTGCAGTACAAGGTGCTGATACACCATTTCCGCAACCTCTTCCGCTCAATCATACTGGCCAGCCACGATGAGAGCGTCAAGAGCCTCGGTTACATGCTGCGCTCCATGAATATCGAGATAAACCATCTCTGGGAGACGATGGTGGACAGCCCGGCCTCCAAGCAGGAGACAGGCGGTTACGCCCTGACAGGCGATTTTGTGTCGCTTGTGTCCAAGCATCATGCGGAGAGGCGGGATCTCGGGTTCTATGCCTCCAAGATGTCCCTCACACCCAAATATCTCTCGGCGGCGGTCAAGCGGGAGAGCGGTCGCACGGCTGTGGAATGGATCAGCTCCTACGTCATCCGCGAGGCGAAATACTACCTCCGCAACACGGGGCTGCCCATCAAGAAGATAGCCTGGGACCTCAATTTTAAGAACCAGATGGATTTCTACCGGTATTTCCGCCGTCATGTGGGCATTTCGCCCAAGGAGTACCGGCAAGGCGGGGCAGATTCTTCGCTGCGCTCAGAATGACAGGGAGGCTACTGCGCCGCGCGGGCGTTGAGCCGGGCTGTGGCCTTGGCCCTGATGTCCGCGCTTGACGCCCCCGCAAGGAAGCGCACACGCCCGCTCTCCAGCGCCCAGCCGTGACGGGTTTCGTCCCACCAGGCAAGATCCTCCGCCTCGACAGGGAAAGTTACCGTCACCGTCTCCCCCACCGGGATGTGCACCCTGCGGAATCCCCTGAGCTGGCGCTCCGGGCGGAGCACCTTGGAATCAGGATACTGCACATAGAGCTGCACCACCTCATCGCCGTCCATGCCGCCCGTGTTGGTCACATCCACACTGACGGTCATCACGCCTCCCTCCATCTTGGAAGCCTTGAGGTTGGAGTACTTGAACGTAGTATAAGACAGCCCGTGTCCGAACGGATACAGGGGCTTGGCCTTGGCATACATATAGGTGCGCCCCTTGGTGATGTTATAGTCCGGGATGGGCGGCAAGTCCGTGATGGACTCCGGCCATGTCTGCGTGAGCCTCCCGGCCGGATTGACCTTGCCGAAGAGCACATCCGCCACCCCGTTGCCCAGCTCCTCGCTGCCGTGCGTCACCTGCACGATGGCCGGCATGTTGTCTTGCGACCAGCGGATAGAGTAAGGGAACGCGCACATCAGCACCATGACGGTGTTGGGGTTGGCTTTGAGTATCATCTTGCCCACATCTTCCTGCGAGAGGGTCAGCGACTGGCGGTCTACCGCCTCCATGCCGTCGCTGATGACCTGGCTAGTGCCCCAGCCGACTTCGGGATTGTTCCCGAACACATCCAGGCAAGGAGCAGGGTTGTCATTGAGCACGAGGATGACGAGGTCGGACTCGCGCGCCAGCTCTATTCCGTGCCCGGAGAAATCAACCGTCTCGCACTCGACTTCCGCATCCGGGGCGAGCGCGGAGCGGACTCCCTCAAGAACAGACACCTTGTGGGGCGGATTACCGCCGTACCAGTCCTGCATCACGGCATCGGCCTTGGGCCCTATGACAGCAACCTTGTGATATTTCTGCGGGTCTATGGGCAGGATGCCGTCATTCTTGAGGAGCACCACGGACTTGGCGGTTGCCTCCCTGCACAGGGCGACAGCCTGCGGGTCATAGCACGGCACTGGCGAGCCGTCACGCCCTATGCCTGCGTAGGGGTCCTCGCCCCCAAGCAGGCCGAGACGCTGCTCCGTGTTGAGATTGCACTGCACCGCCCGGTCAAGGTCAGCCTCCGTCAGCAGCCCTTGGGCATACGCCTCACGCAGGGCAAGCTGGGAGTCCTCCTTTTCGTCAGAGAGGAACTGCGTAATGCCGGCCTTGACGGCAGCGGCAGCGGCATTGGCATAGTCTGGGTATGCCTTGTGCACCGTCACCAGACGCATCATTGCATCCTGATCGGAGCAGACGACGCCGTCCCGCCCCCATTCGTCTCTCAGCAACTCCCGGATAAGGGGGCTGACGGTCATAGGAATGCCGTTGACGGCATTGTACGAGGTCATCACCCCGCATGCGTCACCCTCTGTGAGCACCTTGTAGAAAGTGTAGCTGTAATACTCCCGCATCAGCCTCTCCGACATGTCCGAAGAGTCCGAATGCCGTTCGTTCTCGTAGCTGTTGGCCATGAAGTGCTTAAGCAGGTTAGCGGAGCGCCAGTGCTCCGGGTCAGGCCCCTGGGATCCCCGCACAAAGCCGATGGCCATCTGCGAGATGAGCCACGGGTCTTCCCCGTATGTCTCCGGGCCGCGCCCCCACCTCGGGTCGCGGTCGAGATCCACATTTGGCCCCCACATTATGAGGCCGGCACGGTCATAGACGGGGTTCTGGAAATAATACCTCTGCTCCACTGATATCTGCGTGGCCACCCGGGTGAGGAGCTCCGGGTCCCATGTGGCTCCGAGGCCGTATGCCTGAGGGAAACTCGTGGTCGGTAGGGGCTTGTACTGCCCCCAGTTGGACGGGCCGCCGTAGGCTATGCCGTGCATGCCCTCCGAATAGAACGAGACAGGCACCCCGAGCCTCTCTATGCCCATGTTGCAGGACAGCAGGGAGAACTTCTCGTCGAGGGTGAGCATGTCAGGGGTGATGACCGTAGGCCTGTGCGCAGGCTCGACCCGCGCGGGAGGCAGGAGCACATCCCCGTCCTTGGAGGTGGAGCATCCGGGGACAACAGTCAAGGCGCAAACGGCGCAGGTGGCAATGGCGGCAAAAACAGGAAATTTCATAACACTTCGGGCAGTCATTATGTCCAGCCGGCGCACGCAAGTCCAGTCTCAAGCTGCGAGCCGGCTTCGGGACAAAAATAAGCGTTTGCCCGGCAAAAAGCAACAAAGGCATCCGCGCCTCTGCGGATGCCTTGCTGTTGAGAGCGCAGCTTAATCATACTCTCTCTCCATCTGTCATTTTGCTAAAGCCCGTACTCCAGCTCTACAGTCTCGGTTTCCGGCTCGCTGTCGCCAGATTGGAATGTGTATTCAAGCCTTGTTATCCTGCCCTTGGAGTCCAGCTCGTACTCATATTTGTAAGCGACCTTGGTATCCTTATAATCGACATCCCTTGTCGCCGGCAGGTTGCGCACAGGATAAAAATTGACTCCATAATTCGGCCATCCGAACAAACTCTGGATCAATCCGATGCCGTCCCATTCCGCCTTCTTGTCAAGATAGGTGTATTCCTCGGCATATCCTTTCGCTGTCTCTATTTTGACAAGATTGCCGTTTGCCCATGTGTATTCATTCTTGACGTCAGACGGATACGTTGTGCTGAGGATGTACGCCCCGTCATACACCGTCGGGAACCGGGAGATTGAATGGTCATGCTCGTATGTTATCTCATCTTCGCCAAAGGTATAGACGTCGGGATTGTGCAGCCATCCGCTCTCCTCTCTGACTTGCACAGAGAAGCCGTCCTTGTCCCAAGACAGCGTGTATTTATAGGTTTCATCCTCGGCCTGCGCCGTGTACGAAGCAAGTCTGCCCTCGTCGTAAGTGAATTCGTACACGTTAACGGCCCCCTCAATATTGTGAGTGAGTTTTGTCACCGCCATGCTCATGTCTGTGAGCGCCGGCATCAGGACAGAGAGCCTTGAGCTTTGTGCCGGAGTATCATCGTCACCACTCTTGTCTTTGCCGCAGGAAAAGGCCAGAACCAAGGCGGCAGCGGCCGCCGCTGCCTTGAATAATGAAGTGTAAAGGTAACTTGTCATGAGTTTTTGTTTTTACTGGTGTGAGACAGGCCCAGATTTTATTTAGGGAGCTGGGCGCCGTAGCCCTCGACAGCCCCGAACACGTCCAGAGCTTTCGCCCAAGGATAGCGGTTGGCGTACATGGAGACCGAGGACTGCATTGTGCCGACCATGTTCATTCCCATCGCCTGACGGAATGTGTTGGCGGCCGAGTTGGGATTATAGTCCGTGCTCTCGCTGTAGGACACGTTGAGGAAAGCGGCCAGATACGCCTCGTCAATCCTGCCCTTGAAGAGCTGGGGATCCGAGAGCGACTTGTTGCCGCCGACTTCTGCAAGAGCCTCCACGTCATCGAAGTCCTCGACCTTGACCCTTGTGAGCATTCCGCCGCCGGGGATGGTGAGGTCGGTGACGCGGTTGAGGAAGAAGATGTTGTTCCTCACCACGTCATGCCTCTTGGCCTCACGGCTCTTGTCGCTGTCTATATGTGTGCGGTCGAGGCCGGCGAAGATGGTCAGGCCGATGATGTTGTTCTCAATGTCGCAGCATGTCCCGGGCTGAAAGCGGAACCCGAAGCCCTGTGAGGCCAGGTCTTTCTTGTACGACCATACAAAAAGGACTGTGTTGTTGCGGAAATTGACCTGGGTCATGGCCTGGGGGTCAGCTCCCCGGACATCCATTGTCGTGGTCCTGACATTCACGAACACATTGTTCTCCACGGTGAGAGAGCCTTTGAGGAGCCCGCAGATGGCGGTGTTGGGGCCGTTGACGAATGTGCAGTTGCGCACGGTCACGTCGAGGGTGTTGACCTTGCCCTGGTCGCCGTTGAAATAGATGAAATAAGTCTCCTTGGTGTAGACCTCCTTGTTTGAGAGGTCAGGACCGCCCTGGCCCTTGCTGCCCTCATTTATCATCATAGGGGTCTCCACCCCTTCCGGCCAGCCCTCACCTTTGAGGCTGTAACCGATGGTGTAGCCCTTGTCGAGAATCAGCCCGTCGATGAGCAGCCTTGCCCCCGGTCTCACGATGCTCTTGAGCTGGATGACCCCTCTGCCCTCAATCGTGCCGTTGGTCGCGACATCAGGCTGGATGGTGGTCTTGTATTTGAGGATATCCCTCTCGGTGAAATCAGAGTTGTATCCGCCGAGGATGCTGATCGGCTTGTCGATGACGATGTAGCCGACATTGAGGAGGCCGTAGTAGTTGCCCTCCGCAACCCTGATTTCTGACCCCTCGGGGGCTATGTCAATGGCTTTCTGGATATTCTTGACCGCCGTCTGCGGGGTCTTGCCGTCACTCCGGTTGTTGCCGGAACGGGAAACGTAGAATATCTCCCCGGATGCCGCCGCAGCTGCGGCATTGCCGGAGGTGGCGGCATTCTCCGCCTTGCCGAAGGCTGCGCCTTGCTGGGATTGGGCAGCAGCTGCCTTTGTGCTCTGTTCGACGGCATTCTCCGCCTTGTCGAGAGTGCCTTGCACAGCCCGGTCAGCGGCGGTCTTCACCCTCTGCTCGGTGGCGTTTTTGGCTCGTTTGCCGATGTCTTTCATAAGGCCCTGCGCATCCGCGTCCAAGCCGGAAGACAACGCTGCGGCAAGCGCCAGAGATGCCGTCAGCATGATGCTTAATGATTTCATTGTCATGTTATTTATTAGAAGCTGTTACAGCTTATTAATCTTCAACTTGGAAGAGGAGCTGGAATGTCCCGCTGGAGTTTTTGGATTTCTGCCAGCTCCCGATGAATGTATACACCGCGCTCCCGATATTCTTGGTGTATGTGTACTGGGTGTAGCCGTCATACTCTTTGGCTGTCTTCTGAAAACCCGCGCCGTCAAGGAGGCCGTAATAAGTCTCAGCTTCAGCCTCGGAGGCCGTGTCGGTAAACGCCACCGTGGTGGGGGCGGGATTGAGGAGCGTCTGGATCTTGCCGCCGTATTTGGGGAACTCGGACATGAATGGCTTTTCTTTGACGATATCCTCCCATGTCTTGTCAGAAGTAAGGAGGATGTCTCTCGCCTCATCGCTGCAGCTCACCATCTGCGGCAGGGCGAGAGCAAGGGCAAGAATCACGGATAGAATTGTTTTGAATGTGCGCATAATATGCTCGTTTTATGTGCAGGAGCACCATTTTGACAAAAGTCGGGGAAACACCGCCCCAAGAATAGGACGGAGCGGATTTTTTTTTGCATTTTGGCAACAGCGGACTGTCAAAAACAGGACAAAAAGCCCCCGAAAAAGGGGCAGTGCGCTGATTGTAAGCCGACTAAAAGTCCTGCTGCCTTCTGGGCCTTTTGCGGTACTGCGACGGGGTCATTCCGACCATCTGGCGGAAGAAGCGCGAGAAATAGGCGTTGTCTTCGTAGCCGCAGCGCAGGGCCACTTCGGCGACAGGGATTTGTGCAGGGTCGTCCAGCAGGGAGCAGGCCTTCCTGACGCGAAGGCGGGCGACATAGTCAATGGTGTTCTCCCCGGTAATAGCAAACACCTTTTTGGTGAGCTGCTTACGGGTCACGCAGAAAGCTCCGGCTATGCTCTCCACATCGACGCTGCATTCGGCCATAAGCTTCTCGACAGTCTTGTCGAGCTTGTCGAGGAATGCCATGTCTGCAGACGTGAGATTGACATCCGGTTTCTTTCCTGCATCCATGGCGTTGGAGAACCTCTCTCTCATCTGACGCCTTGACTCAAGCAGCCTGCCCACCATGGCGGAGAGCTCCTCGTCGTTGAACGGCTTGGTCAGATATGCGTCAGCTCCTGCCTTGATGCCGGACACCCTGTCTTCGTCCGCGCCTCTTGCGGATACCACTATTACTGGTATATGTGAGGTCAGAGACTCGCTCCTGATCCTGCGGCACAGCTCCAGCCCGTCCATCTGTGGCATCATGATGTCGGTGATGATAATATCCGGCAGTATCTCTCGGGCTTTGTCTAGCGCATTGGCCCCGTTGGATACATATTCAAGCGAATAGCCTGTCCCGAGCGCCGAGCCTATGAAATGCATTACGGAGAGATTGTCCTCGACAATCATCACGACCGGGACATTGTCGATTCCGGGCCTCCCGGCGGGAAGTGCAGGGTCTGCGCCATCGTTGCTTGCCAGAAGTCTGCTGGCCTCTGTTCTGTCCGTGCCCGCTTTGCCCGACGGCTCGTCACCCGCAGCGGGGAGAGGCTTGCTCCCATGCGAGAGCGGCATCACAATGGTGAATGCGGATCCCCGCCCCACCGCGCTCCGGACAGTTATCTTGCCGTTCATGGCTTCCACTGTCTGTCTGACCAGCGACAGGCCTATGCCCGTCCCAATATGAGAGCCGGCGTTCTGTCCTCTGTAGAAGTCCTCAAATATGACCGGAATGTCCTCCTCCGGAATGCCAATCCCGTTGTCAGTCACAGAAATGGTGATGTCTCCAGCATACACCGATGTCCTCACGTCCACCGTCCCGCCGTCAGGAGTGAACTTGATGGCGTTGGAGATGAGGTTGTTCATTATCTTCCTCATGTAGTCGGGGACGAAATCCATCTCCACCTCAGTCCTGTCCGGCATATACGTCAGGCGGATCCCTTTACGCGCGGCGGATATCGCCTGCGTGTCCGTGACCATCTGGATGAAAGCCACGATATTGCCGCGCCTCCAGTCCGGCTCGCCTATGGACAGCCTTATCTTGGATATCTCCAGAAGCTGCGTCACCAGCGACAACATGTCCTTGCCCTCGGCGTAGATCATTTCCCCTGCCTTGGCCGGAGGGACATCGTGCGGGAGAGTCCCCTCCTTGAGCTCCTTGCTGTATCCGAGAATCACGGTGAGAGGAGTCCTGAACTCATGCGTCACATTGGTGAAAAAGTCCGTCCTCATCCGCTCCATTCTCGACAGAGTCTTGGCGGTGCGGGACTTGACCGAGTAAATATACAGCAGGATAGCAATCCAGATAACGAGGAAGATGCCAGCCGCAACGGACATGGAGACTGTCATCTTGTTGCGCTGCTTCTCTACAGCCACGTGTTCGGCCAGAACGGCGGTGCCGTACCGTACCCTGTTGGCCTCAAGAGCCTGCGCCAGTTCCTCTTTGTACATCGAGTCCCGGTGAGCCGCATAAGACTCAAGACAGGACGAGGCAGCGGCAGGGTCGGAGTCCTTTTTGGAGAGCCAGAGGCCGTACTCGGCCTTGGACTCTATGTGAATGTTGCCTGTGGAGCGGCTGAGATCCAACGCCTCGCCATACCAGCGGGCAGCATCATCCTTGGCGGATTTCTTGAGGGCGATGCCTCCCATCTGGTTGCATGCCACAGAGAGGGAATGCAGGCTGCGGCTCTCACGGAGCACGGGGATGGCTTCCGCAAGCAGCCTTTCGGCCTCGCGCAGGTCGCCTTGCCTGACATGAATCTCCGCAATCTGGGACTTCCGGACAGCGGCTTTGGCGGGATTGCCGGAGAGCGAGTCCGTCAGGAAAGCCTCCCGGGCATACTCCATCGCCTTGTCAAGATCCCCTGTCTCGCCATATATGTCGGCGGCCATGCCAAGGCGCACCGCCAGAGCGTCATCCCTCCCCAGCCCGCGCTCTATATCGAGGACCTCATTGATATAGCTTTTGGCCTGCTCCGGGTCGCGGCACATGAGATAGAGGCCGGCCAAGGTGTTGAGGTCTGAGCTGAGCGCCTCGGGGCTTCCGCGCTTCTTGTCAATCTCGTACCCGCGCTGCTGACAGGTCAGGGCCTCGGAATAGTTGCCGAGATAGCTGTGGGCTACGGACAGCAGCGAATAGATGTCGGACAGCAGCCTTTCGTCACCACCGCCGGGCCTCTCCGCAGCCTCCAATGCCTTGATGCCGCAATTGACGGCATCGCTGAAGCGGGAGGCCTTGACATAACGCTCCCCCATATAATAGAATGTCAGGGCATCAAGCCTGGCGGGAGTCTCATTCTCGTGGAAGAGGGATATAGCGTCATCCGGCTCATATTTGTTCAGCTCCAGGACAAGCTCATTGGCGGCCTGGATTCTCCTGGTTCCGGAGGCTTTGCTGAAAACATTGTAGAGGGAATCAAGCGCGGAAGTGGCACCGCCGGCGCTGACTGCGAGCACGGCGAAGAGAGCTATGGACAGAATGGCGTGATTCATGGGCACTTGGCGTGTGTTCTTTGCAAAAATAAATGTTTTTGGCAAAAACCTGACAGGCCGGGGCGACGGGCGACGATCCGCCCTATGCCCGCGTCAGAATGAGAACGCGCCCCCGTCCGGCTCTCCGGCTGTAAGCAATCTGGTTGCGCATGTCGCGCTCTGTAGTCATGTCGTTGATGTATCGGGGCTTCACATCGGTATGTTGCGTATGCACCAGCAGAACCGGTCAAGAGGCGTCGCCTCCGGGGAGGCCAGACCCCTGTGGTTGGGCAGCTTCACGAACAGGTAAGCCATTACTGTTTTTCAAGATTAATAGATGCCCTGAAAGGATGGAAACTGCTATCGCTTGCCATCATTCCCGCACAAAAAGAATTAAAATCTTCTTGCTTGGTCATTTTCTCAATAATATTGGCTATATTTTCGCGCTTGTGAATATAAGTTCTTAAACATGAACAAAAAGAAATTAAACCGTCTGAAGCTCGTGCTGGTGGAGAAAGACAAGACTGGTGTCTGGCTCGCTGGACAGCTTGGTGTTACCCCTGTGACAATATCGAAGTGGTGTAGCAACATCACTCAGCCTACTTTGCCTACTTTGGACAGGATCGCGGAATTGCTGGGGTGTGAGAAACGAGAACTTATAACGGAATAAGATGGCGGCGAGAGAAGATTTGAAGTCTTTGGTTAAAAGATACCAGACAGCTAAGGCAAACATGCAGCTAAAGAACTCTTCTGAGGCTACGATACGTGCTTGGATAGATGAACTTCTCTCCATTTTCGGTTGGGATGTTAAAAATACTCAGCAGGTGTTGACAGAACACATTCTTGGTCGAAGCGAGAAGGAGCGTCTGCATGGAATAGGTTCTACAAATACAAGACCTGATTATACACTTGTAAACGGTAACGTGCCTTTGGCTTTTGTTGACGCCAAAAGCCTTGATGTGGATATAGAGCATGACAAAGATGTAGCTTTCCAAATTCGCTCTTATGGATGGTCTATTGGTGCTCCGTTCTCAATCGTCACCAATTTTGAGCAAATGGCTATCTATGATTGCTCAGTCATGCCGAACATTTGCGATGGTGCGGACTACGCCAGAACGTTTTTCTTTACTTGCGACCAATACGTAGAGAAGTTTGAGACGCTGCAATCTATTCTTCTCAGGAGAAATGTAATTGCAGGCAATTTGAAACTTGTCCATGGTAAGGGGAATACTTTGGATGAGAATTTCTCTAAACTGCTTGGTGACATTCGTAAAGAACTGGCATTGGCTATTATAAAGAGGAATCACGTAGACAATATAAGAACATTAAGCTACTATGTACAAATCATTATCAACCGTGTACTCTTCATCCGAGTCTGTGAATCTCGTGGGTTGGAAGTAGATGGCCTTTTGAAGCGTTTTTCTGAAAAGAACTTTTGGGAGGAGTTCAAGAATAGCTCATACGCTGATTTCTACGACCACTATGACGGCCCGATGTTCAAAAAGATTCCGCCCCTTCAAAGTCTGACAATAGACAATGATGTCTTTGACCATTTTTTGAACAGTCTATACTATCCATCCCCATACAGGTTTGACGTTATTCCATTAAAAACGATAAGTGACATTTATGACTTGTTCCTTGGCTATCAGCTTGTGGTGGACGGAGATACGGTTACTGACGAATTGAAGTCCGAGTTTAAGAAAAGCAACGGAGCAGTTACCACTCCCGAAACTTTGGTGAGCCGTGTCATCAACTGTACTCTGTCAACCTCTGCCATTGAAAACTTTACTATACCACAGATTCTAAGTTTGAAGATTGTGGACATAGCCTGTGGCAGTGGGGTGTTCATCGTTGGAGCTTATGACTACCTTGTCAACCTGATAGAGAAAAGGATGAAACATGGTGAAGGTGTCGATGAAAACTTTGCGATATTGCTGAATGGAAAGCTCACCCTTACGATCGAGGGAAGAAAAAGCATTATTAGCAACTGTCTGTATGGTGTTGACATCAATCCTGAAGCTGTTGAAGTGGCGAAGATGTCTCTCTCATTAAAACTTATTGACAATTACGCTCCAAAAGACTTTGGGGCAGTAGGCATTCTTGGCTCTCAAATTCTAAAGGGTGTAGGCAGGAATATACGTTGTGGTAACTCATTGGTAAGTTCGGATATAGAGACTCTATTCCCTTCCATTTCTGAAAACCTGCCAGAGCTACAGGCAACTAATGCTTTTGACTGGCAGATTGCTTTTCCAGAGGTATTTGAAAAAGGAGGCTTCGACTTTGTGATAGGTAATCCCCCATACGTAGAGGTAAAGAACTACAACTTGGAATTGCCTTACATGGCAGCCTATATAAAGAGAGTGTATAGTTCGAGCAAGAATGGAAAGATAGACCTTGCCATCCCCTTTATAGAGAGGGGTATCAACATACTCAACTCCAATGGTCGTTTAGGCTTCATTATACAAAAACGTTTCTTCAAAACCGATTATGGGAAAGGCATTCGGAAACTGCTCACTTCCGAAAGTGTGCTTAATGGAATTTATGATTATAGAGAGACGGATTTGTTCGCTGGAAGAATAACATACGTGGCCATTCTTGTTTGTGATAAGAACAAGGAAGATAACGCTAATATGTGGTATGCCAACTCTGGTGATGGTACTACTATGCTGCTCCCGTCCAAGGCTTTGGCTGAAACCCCTTGGAATTTTGATAATGTAAAACTCAATACTCTAAGACTCAAACTGTCGGAACAGTTGGGAACGCTAAAGGATATATGTCATGTCAAGGTTGGACTACAAGTCCTTTGGAATGATGCCTATCAGATAATTGTTGACCATATAGATAGAGGACTTATATACGGTCATTCGACAATCGACGACAATGTTGTTATAGAAGAGGGCGCTTGTAAGCCTCTGATATGTAATGAGCATTTTGCTCCACTGACAAAAAGAGATTATACAACTTATGCTGTTTTCCCATATTCTGTAACTGATGATGGAAAAGTAACGGAGTTGAGTATAGACGATTACTCAACACTTTATCCAAAAGCAGGAAATTACCTTTTAAGGCATAAGAACTTAATATGTAATAGTGTTGAAACACTCCCTCAGAAGAACAAAGCTTATGATTCAAAAGAATACTGGCATTTGTTCACCCGTGCCAATAACCATGGTGCTGTTTATGAGAAAATATGTGTTCCCATGACCGCCCAATATACTCAGGCTTCTGTCATCATGGACAAACACGTCTATTGTGACAATGCAAATATGTTCTTCATCCAAGTGGACACTATAGACGAGGTCCACCTGTATGTTCTTGCCGGAATTATAAACTCAACCATCTTCAATACCCTGGCTCGTTCTATTGCAAATCCACAGCAAGGAGGATATTATAAATTCAATCGGCAATTCTTAGACCCTGTGCCTGTACCTAAAGAAGCATTCCTAAATTGCAATAAGGACATACGAAAACTTGCTTCAATAGCTAAGAGAATAGAAAAATTAAATGAGCAAATCAAGAACAGCTTTGGGTCTCAGACATCTGGACTGCGACTATCTTTGAAGGATCAATGGCAGCAACTCGATAAGGTGTGTGATAAGCTATATGGTATAACGAAAGCAGAGGATAAAGCCTTACTGTATTCCTCTCCACGTAAAGACAGAAATACCTATGGACAAGAAGATCTGTAACCTCATACAGAAATATGCTGACAACGAACTTCTTTTGGACAAGCTCGTTGTGTCATCATGCTGTCGTTTCTATGGCATTGAAATAGGTAATAGCTATCTTTCACGATTCAAGCCGACACAACAAGACCTTCTAACGGAGGATATTAATGTGTTGGCTAAGGATTGCAACATAGAGAATGTTATCAGCATCTTTGAACAGGCAATTCCCCAAACTGAAAAGACTGCCAACGGTGCAGTCTATACCCCCAAATTCATTAGGGATTATATAGTAGAAAAGACTTTTAAAGCTCAACGTAAACCTATCGGGCAATGCCTGTGTGCTGACATTGCCTGTGGCTGTGGTGCGTTCATATACACATTGGCAGTTTACGTCCACGAACACACAACTATTCCTTTTAAGACTATATACCATCAACTATATGGTATAGACATCAGCGAGATAAGTATAGTCAGGGCTAAAATATTGCTTGCTCTTCTGGCGAAAATAAACAAAGAGGATGTCGAGGACGATGATTTCAGATTGTTCTGCGGCGACACACTCACTTTTAATATTGCTGAATTGCCAGCAATAAAAGGCAATCATGGTTTGGACATTATCGTTGGTAATCCTCCTTATGTTCGCTCCAAACATATTGACACCGATGTTAAGAGAAATCTGGCGTTGTGGAAAACCTCAAAGGTTGGCAATGCTGATTTGTATATTCCCTTCTTTGAGATAGGTATTTCCGCACTCAACGATACAGGAGCTCTTGGTTTTATCACAGTAAATTCATTTTTTAAGAGTGTGAACGCAAGAGCATTGAGAAAATACTTCTCAGAGAATCATTTTACATTGAAGATTGTTGACTTCGGAGAGCAACTGGTGTTCAAGAAAAAACTTGCTTATACTTGTCTCGCTTTTGTTTCAAAGGGCAGAAGCCAGTCGTTGCAGTATTCCAAGGCTAATATATCTGATGTTGAAAATGCCAAGAGAATATCATTTAGCCCCATTGCCTACGATGCTTTGGACAGTCATAAGGGTTGGCATCTCAACAATAGCGATGTGCTAAGGAATATCGAGCGTATAGAAAACGCTGGGGAAGCTCTTGGTGATAAGTATGTCATCAAAAATGGAATAGCGACACTCGCCAATGATGTGTTTATCTTTCGTCCTGCCCGTGAAGATGACAGTTATTATTATTTGTGGAAAGACAAAAAAGAATACCCCATTGAAAAGGGCATTTGCAGAGACATCATCAAGCCAAACATATTAAAATCAGAAGCCGAGATACCAGAGAAAGAAGAAAAGATAATATCGCCGTATGATGCTGAAAGCAATGTAATAACAGAAACTTTCTTTATGGCAAATTATCCTTGTGCTTACAGGTATTTGCAATCTTTCAGGACTGTTCTTGACGCAAGGGACAAAGGCGAAGGTGACTATGGTGCATGGTATGCTTTTGGGAGAACGCAGGCTATATCTGACAGTGGCAGGAAATTGTTGTTCCCATACATCAGCGACATTCCTCACTTCGTTTATACCCCTCAAAAGGACATGTTGATATATTGCGGTTATGCAATATACAACGATTCAGAAACGGAACTGCTCTTTTTGAAAAGGGTGCTGGAATCAAGCGTATTCGACTATTACATGAAGAACACTAGCAAGCCTTATTCGACTGGCTATTATTCATACGCTAAGAATTATGTCAAGTCTTTTGGGATTTATCCTTTTAGTGAGGCACAGAAGGAGCACATCATTTCGCTGCATACGAAAAAAGAAGTCGACGAATATGTAAAACAGATGTATGGTGTGGCTATGTAGATTTCAAAAACGAAATAGAAAATCAAAGACGGGGAAAGATGGCTAAAGACGGGCGGGGTTGCAATTTGTTGCCGGATAGGCTATATTTGCCCAATGCTGCTGGAGATTTTCGGGTTTCTGCAAATGTCCCTGACCGACATCCTCGACATCTTGATGGTCGCGGCCATTATCTATTTGGCGTTCAGGTGGATCAAGGGGTCGGCAGCCCTCAACATATTCATAGCGATCATGTCGCTGTTCTTCCTTGAGGTCATCGTCTCGGCGCTCGACATGAAGCTGATGAGCAAGCTGCTCGGCACATTGCTGGATGTAGGGGTGCTCGCCCTGATAGTCATTTTCCAGCCGGAGATACGGCGATTCCTCATCAAGCTCGGCTCCAGCACGGATGTCGGGCGCAGGGTCAGGCGCGGCATCGGGCGGCTGTTCGGCATGAAAGACGACGGCATCGGCTCGGAGGCCCGAAAAGAGATTTACAGCGCACTCAAGACCATGTCCGAACAGAGAACCGGGGCGCTGATCGTAATCCAGCGCGAGGACAATCTCGAATACATCGTGGAGACCGGCGACAGGATTGACGCCGCAATTGAGAGCCGCCTGCTGCTCAACTTGTTCTTCAAGAACTCCCCCCTGCATGACGGGGCGGTAGTCATACACGGCGACCGCATAGTGGCAGCCCGCTGCACCCTCCCCAACACAAGCCGCACAGACCTCCCTCCAAGATACGGCATGCGGCACAAGGCAGCCATAGGGATGACCGAGGAGAGCGACGCGACAGTGCTGGTGGTCTCCGAGGAGACTGGGGAAATCAGCATCGTGAATGACGGGCAGATGCGCCCGCTGCGTTCCATAGAGGATCTCAAATGATGGACAGGATTGAGGAGAAGCTGGGATTTGACCGCATCAGGCAGTCCATCTCTGACCGCTGCATGACGGAATACGCCGCGCGGCGCGTGGAAGAAGAGCAGTTCTGCACAGACCCGGAGACCATTCGCAAGCGACTGCAGATCACCGATGAGATGCGGCTGGTGGTCATGTTTGAGGAGAATTTCCCCTCCTCCGGATACATCGACTGTCTGCAGTTCCTCACTCCGCTGCAAAATGACGGCGGCAACATCGACCTGCTGTCTCTGGGCAAGCTGCGCACGATGACCGACACGGTACGCAAGCTGCTGGTGTTCTTCGGCGGAGTCAAGGACGGCGTATACCCCCTGCTCAAGGCTCTCGCGGAGCCGGTCGTGTATTTCCCCGAAGTGCAGCGCAGGACAGACGCCATCCTCGACCGCTACGGCGAGGTCCGGGACAACGCCTCCGAACGCCTGTACGACATACGCAGACAGCTCAAGGACAAGGAGAACGCCATCGCAAAGCGGGCCGGGGCCATACTCAAGAGAGCACAGGATGACGGGCTGGCCGACCCGGACATGGGACTCAACATCCGTGACGGCAAATACCTCATCCCGGTCAGCACCGCCAACAAGCGCAAGCTCCCGGGCTTTGTCTATGACGAGTCAGCCTCGGGCAAGACCACATTCATAGAGCCGGCGGAGATTGTGGAACTGGAGAACGAGATCAGCGAGCTGCATTTCGCCGAGACGCGGGAAATAGCCCGCATCCTGGCGGAGTTCAGCGACTTTCTCCGGCCCTATGTCCCGCAGCTCATGGAGGAGGCGGTGTTTGTCGGGGAGGTGGACTTCATGATGGCCAAGGCGCAGACGGCCCTCGACTTCATAGCGGGCATGCCGGTCATCTCGGACAACGGTGAGATGCTGCTGCGCAAGGCGAGACACCCCATCCTGGAAAAGGCTCTGCACAAGGAGGGCAAGGAGATTGTCCCCATCAGTGTCACACTGACCCCGCGCAAGCGCATCCTGCTCATATCCGGCCCCAATGCAGGCGGCAAGTCGGTGTGCCTCAAGACTGTGGGGCTGCTGCAATACATGTTCCAATGGGGGATGCTCATCCCCACATCCGAGGCCTCGGAGATGCCCGTGTTTGACCGCATCATGCTGAGCATCGGGGATGACCAGTCCATAGACAACGACCTGAGCACCTACAGCTCGTTCCTGCGGGACATGAGGGATATGCTCTCCAAGGCCGACTCCAAGACCCTCGTGCTGATAGACGAGTTCGGATCGGGCACGGAACCTGCCGCCGGAGGGGCTATAGCCGAGGCGATACTCTCCGAGCTGGACAAGCGGGGCGTGTACGGTGTCATCACCACCCATTACACCAACCTCAAGCTCTACGCTTCCGGTGACGGCACCGGAGTAATCAACGGGGCTATGACGTTTGACGCCGCCAGCATGACCCCGCTCTTCAAGCTGGAGACCGGGACGCCGGGAAGTTCGTTCGCATTCGAGCTGGCGCGCAAGATGGGGCTGCCTGAGCCAATAGTCAAGGATGCCGAGACCCGCGCCGGGGACGAATATGTGGACATCGAGCGCAATCTGCGCAGGATCGCGCGGGGGCGCAGGATTATGGACGAGCGTCTGCAAAAGATCAAGAGGACGGACAAGACCCTGGATGACATCACTGGCCGCTACGAGCAGGAGCTTCTCGACATCAAGGCGCAGAGGCAGGCCATCCTTGGCGAGGCCAGGCGTGAGGCGGAGGCCATAGTCAAGGAGGCCAACAGGCAGGTGGAGCGGACTATCCGCACCATCAGGGAGTCCCAGGCCGACAAGGAGCAGACCAAGGAGGCCAGGCAGGAGCTGAGCGGCTTTGTCACCGCGTTGCAGGAGCGCAAGATGCGCGAAAGCCAGGCGCGGGAGCAGTACATAGACCGCAAGCTGGAGCAGCTCTCCAAGAGGAAGCGGCGTGGCGCGTCTGCGGGAGACGGCATCCCGGCCTCGGGGCAGGAGGCGCAGCGCGGCGGCCCTCTCAAAGTCGGGGAAAAGGTCAAGGTCAAGGACAACGGCATGGTCGGGGAGGTCACGCGGGTGTCCGGCAAGTCGGTCACCATCGTGGTGGGCAACATCACCAGCAATCTCTCCCCCTCCCGTCTGGAGCGCATATCCTCCAACGAGTACAAGGCTGCGGTCAAGGACATCTATGCCCCGCCGCCGCGCAAGGTGGATGCGGGCATGCAGGAGCGCAAGCTGAACTTCAAGACCGAAATCGATGTCCGCGGAATGAGGCTCGCGGACGCGATGGACACGGTGACGCGCTATGTGGACGATGCGCTCATGCTCAATGTAGAGTCGGTGCGCATCATTCACGGCAAAGGTACGGGCGTGCTGAGGGAGGAGATACAGAAATACCTGCGCACGATGCCCGGGGTGAGCGGGGTCAGGGACGAGCAGGTGCAGTTTGGCGGGGCAGGGGTCACCGTCGTGACATTCGGATAGCATGGGCACGGGGCGCAGACAGCTTGGAGCAGAGGGAGAAGCTCTGGCAGCCAAGCACTTGGAGGGCTTGGGGCATGCCATATTGGAACGCAACTGGCGCAGCGGGCGCCTGGAAGCGGACATCATCACGATGGACAAAAACGGCTTGCATTTTGTAGAGGTCAAGAGCCGTGTCGCGCCCGCTGCCGCCGACCCGCTTGACAACATCACTGCAAGCAAGAGGCGGAGCATGGTGAACGCCGCACGCCATTACCTGCGGGAGCACAGTTGCGGCGACATTGAGATATTCCTGGACGTGGTGACCGTCCTGTTTGAGGACGGACGTGCGAGCGTGAGTTATTTCCCGCAGGCGGTCATCCCGACATACACACATCAGACATGAACGCGCACCAATTCGGAGTGATCATGGCCGGCGGGGTAGGCTCACGGTTCTGGCCGGTGAGCCGCGAGGCCAAACCCAAGCAGTTCCTGGACTTCACCCGCTCGGGCAAATCATTTATCCGTCAAGCTTATGACCGGTTTTGTCAGATAGTGCCGGAGGATAACATCCTCGTGGTGACCCAGACAAGATACCGGGACATGGTGCTGGAGCATATCCCTGGCCTGCGGCCGGAAAACGTGCTGCTGGAGCCGTACAGCCGGGGCACCGCGCCATCGATAGCCTACGCCATGTATTCGGTGCTGAGGCGCGACCCCGAGGCCGTGATGCTCGTCAGCCCGTCAGACCATCTCATCACCAACATCCCGCTGTACGTGGACACCGCCGCTCAGGCTCTCGATTACGCCTCAGCTCACGACGCGCTGATCACCATAGGGGTGGTGCCGGACAGGGCTGACCCCAATTTCGGATACATCCAGGCTGCAGGCGGCAAGGGCGCGTATGAGCGCGAGCGGCCTCTCAAAGTCAAGACATTCACCGAGAAGCCGGACAAGGAGCTGGCTGCGGTGTTCGTGAGCAGCGGGGAGTTCCTCTGGAACACCGGCATATTCGCATGGAGCGCAAGGGTCATTCGCGAGGAGATGGAACGCCTCGTGCCGCAAGTCACCAGCCTGTTCGCAGGATGGGAGGAGGCTCTGGGCACGGACGGCGAACAGACCTTTGTGCAGAGAGCCTACACAGACATGGAGCGTCAGTCCGTTGACTCCGCCGTGATGGAGAAGACAGACAAGGACTGGGTCTTCCCCGCCAAGTTCGGCTGGGCTGACATCGGCAACTGGGACTCGCTGTACAACTGCCTCCCCCAGACTGACCCGGACGGCATCGCCAGCAACGCCGGGCACAAGCTCTTCCTGCATTCGTCCGATGACATCATGTATGTGTCGGACAGGGACAAGCTTGTGGCGGTCAGCGGCCTGGACAACTACGTCGTCATCGACATGGACGACGTGCTGATGATATGCCCGAGGGATGACCAGAAACTCAAGGAAATCATCGCCAATATAGGGCTTCCGGACTTTGAAAGTTTCAGATAAAGGACGATATTTGGGGATATGAACAATATCGGACTCCCCCAGACCGTCCTCAAGTTCGGCGGCAGCTCGGTCGCCAACGCCACCAACATATCCCGTGTGCTTGACATAGTGACCTCTGCCGTGCGCAAGAGCAGGGTCGTGCTGGTGTGCTCCGCCATCAGCGGATGCACGGACGCGCTGGTAGAGATAGGCGCCACGGAGGATGAGGAGCGCAAAGGGCTGCTTGTGGATGCCCTGCGCGAACGGCACAGGGACATCATCCGCCGCCTGTTCACCGGGGCGGAGATGGTCTCGCTCATCCAAGAGACAGACGAGGTGTTTGAGCAGCTGCTCGCGTCCTGCGGGCAGGAGACAGAGACATTTGGGGAGATCCTCTCCACCATCATCATAGCCCGCAAACTGGGGTGCGAGGGCATTTCCGCATTCTGGACGGACTCAAGAGACCTCATCGTGAAGCCCGGGGCGGAGGTGGACACGGAGGAGTCATACAAACGCATAAGGACTGCCCTGGGGTCGCATCCAGAGGTGGAAGTGTTTGTGGCTCCGGGGTTTGTGGCAAATGACGGGCACGGCAATCCGGTCACCCTCGGGCGCGGAGGCTCGGATTACAGCGCATCCCTATATGCGGCCGCCATCGGGGCCGCCACTCTGGAGATCTGGACTGATGTGCCGGGCATAATGACAACCAACCCCAAGGATGTCCCGGCGGCGCACACCATCACCAGCATATCCTACGGGGCTGCGTTTGACATGGCAAGCCACGGGGCCAAGGTGCTGTACGCCCCGGCGGTGGCCCCTGCAATGGAGGCCGGCATCGCGTTCAGCATCAAGGACACATTTGACCCTGGCAACCCCGGCACTGTGGTAGGGGCAGGAGATGACGGAGGCGTGGAGAGCTGGAAAGGGGTGTCCCTGTCCGCGTCTGCCCGCAGCGGGGTCTCAGTCCTATGCCTCACCGGGGAGAATGTCGTCAGTGCGGAGGCGGCCGGACGCCGTCTGCTGTCAGCCCTCAAGGAAATAGGAATTAAGCCTCTGGAGCCAATCTCCAGCACAGAGTACGGCAGCCTCCTCGTGCAGGTGCGCAGCATAGCGGCCAAGGACGCGCTTGCTGCCGTGCACAGGGAGTTCTTTGAGCAGAGCGCGCCGGCAGTAGCCGACGTGTACATCGCAGGGCACGGGGCCGTGGGGGCTGCCCTCATCAGCATGATCGGGCGCAATGCGGAGCGCATAGCCCGCCGCAGGGGACGTGCCATACGCATCGTGGGTCTGTCTGACAGCAAGCGTCAGGTGATTGACCTGCAAGGAATCGCGCCTGACGAGGCGGCATACCGCCTGGAGAGGGGTGAGAGCGCGGACGGCGGGGCTTTCTTTGAGGGGGTCGCCCGGACGGCGCACAGGGGGTCGATACTGGTGGACTGCACGGACGACCCGCAGATATACCGCAAGTACGGGGAGCTGTTCGCATGCGGAGTCAATATTGTCACATCCAACCGCCGCGCTGTGGCAATTCCGTTCCCGGAATACGCGGCGCTCAAGGCGGCGGCGCAGGAGAGCGGGGCATTCTTCCGCTATGACACCACGGTCGGGGCGGCGATGCCTATCCTGGAGGCCATTTCCGGCGAGGCCAACTGCAGCGACTCCATCGTCTCCATTGAGGCGGCGGTCTCCTGCACGCTCAACTATATCATCACGAGCTATGACGGGGAGCGCACAGAGTCCATCGCTACCCTGCTCAAGAGGGCGCAGGACAGCGGGCTGACGGAGGGCGACCCCCGCGCCGATATCGGCGGTCAGGACGCGCTGCGCAAGCTCCTGATCCTCGCTCGCGAGGCGGGGGTCGCCCTCGAGGCGGATGACGTGGAGATTACCCCAATGCTCCCGAGGGAGTTCTTCGAGTGCGGCATCAACGAGTTCTATGTCAGGCTTGGGGAGTATGAGCAGGTGTTCCGCGACCGCGAGGACGAGCTGGACAGGCTCGGCATGAGGCAGAGGTTTGTGGCCTCCATCAGTCGCGACCCCTCCGCCCGGCTCGGATACAAGGCCGAGATCAAGATGCGGCTTGTGGGGGCGGACAGCCCGTATTTCTACCTCAAGGGGTCGGAGAACGTGACCGTCATTCAGAGCGAGGTATCCGCGCCGCTCGTCATCAAGGGCGCGGGAGAGGGGGCGGCGCTGGCTGCCTCCGGGATTATCAAGGACATGTTAATGTAGTAGTGTATCATTATGAAAGTAGCAGTAGTAGGAGCCACCGGGCTGGTAGGAAGCAGGATGCTGGAAGTGCTGGCGGAGCGGGATTTCCCTGTCAGCGAGCTTCTGCCGGTGGCGTCAGAGAAATCCGTTGGGAGGAGCGTAACCTTCAAGGGCAAGGAGTACAAAGTCGTGAGCGCGGAGGAGGCCCTGACGCGCAGGCCTGACCTCGCGCTGTTCAGCGCGGGAGGAAGCGTGTCCGGGGAACTGGCGCCGAAGTTCGCCCTCGCGGGATGCCGCGTGGTTGACAATTCGGCCAGATGGCGGATGGAGCCGGACAAGAAGCTCGTTGTCCCCGAAATCAACGGGGATGTCATCGGGGAGGACGACATGATCATCGCCAACCCCAACTGCTCCACCATCCAGATGGTGCTGCCCCTCGCGCCGCTGCACAAGGCCTTTGGCATCAAGAGGATAGTCGTCAGCACATATCAGAGCGTCACCGGGGCGGGCTACCGCGCCATCAACCAGATGAATGCCGAACGGGCCGGGGCCAAGTGGGGCACTTACGAGGCCAAGTTTCCGTACCCGATAGACCAGAACATCATCCCGCATATAGACGTGTTTCAGGACAACGGCTATACCAAGGAGGAGATGAAGATGATCCAGGAGACCAAGAAGATCCTGCGCGACGACAGCATCGCCGTCACTGCCACGACAGTGCGTGTGCCGGTGCAAGGCGGGCATTCCGAGTCGGTGAATGTGGAGCTGTCGCGGGACTTCACGCTCGGGGAGGTGCGCTCCCTGATGGCCTCCATGCCCGGAGTGACCATACAGGACGACCCGTCCCGCAACATCTACCCCATGCCCCTGTACGCCTGGGGCAAGGACGATGTGTTTGTCGGGAGGATACGCCGGGATGACACAGTGGAGTATGGCCTCAACTTCTGGTGCGTGTCCGACAATATCCGCAAGGGCGCGGCCACCAATGCCGTGCAGATAGCGGAGCTGATGCTCAAAGAGGGGCTTCTGCCCGCATGACGGCATGGACTGCTGGAGCCTGCTGCAAGAGATGCTGGAGATAGACAGCACTTCGGGACGTGAGAGAGCGTTCGCCCAGTGGCTTGCCGTGCGTCTCCAGGATTTCGCCCCGTCCATGGAATGCCAGGAGGTCGGGGACGGCACTCTCAACCTGCTGCTGCGCTGGGGCACGCCACGCATAGTGTTCTGCACACACATGGACACCGTGCCGCCGTATATCGCGCCGCAGCGTCTGCCGGACAGAATCAACGGCCGAGGCGCATGCGACGCCAAGGGGCAGATTGCCGCCATTCTCGGGGCTTGCTCCGAGCTGGCCCGCAGGGGCGGCAGCGACTTCGGGGCACTGCTGGTAAGCGGCGAGGAGACAGGCTCATGGGGGGCAAAGGCATTCGCCAAGACAGGATTCCGGGCGGAATACCTTGTCGTCTGCGAACCCACGGACAACTGCATGGTCAGCGCGTCCAAGGGGACCAAGTCCTTTGACGTGACATTCACGGGGGAGGCATTCCACTCCGGCTATCCCGAGGGAGGCAGAAGCGCGGTGGACATGTTTGTGGACTTTGTGGAGCAGCTGCGGGGAGCAGGTTTTCCGGACGACCCCCTGCTAGGGGCGACAACGTGGAACGTGGGGCTCCTGCACAGCGACAACCCCCAGAATATCCTGAGCCCGAGGCTCGACTGCCGCATCTATTTCCGGACGACATTCGCAAGCGACGAGGCGGTGTGCGAATGGATGGCTCGGGAGCGCGGCAACATCAGGGTGGAGGCCCGGGGAGGAGACAGCCCGCAGAGGTACTTCACGGTCGGGGGCATCCCGTCCAAGACAGTCGCATTCGGCAGCGACGCGCCGCACCTGACAAATTTCACCAAGCGGATGATATGCGGCCCCGGCTCGATAATGGTAGCGCACAGGGACAACGAATACGTCCTCAAGGAGGACATTGACAAGGCTATAACCAATTATTTGCATATATATGAATGTTGTAATCAGCGGATACGGCAAGATGGGGCACATCATTGAGGCCGTACTCATCAACAGGGGCGCCGACCCCATTCACACAGAGGACGTGACATCCATAGACCCTGCGGTGGCGGAGCAGTGCGTATGCATCGACTTCACCACTCCGGACGCGTTCCGGGCCAACTACAAGTTTCTCGCGGAGCATTTCAAGGCTGTGGTGGTCGGCACTACCGGATGGGATGACATACGGGAGGAAGTGACGGCCTGCTTCGAGAAAAATGGCACCCCGATGATATGGAGCTCCAATTTCTCGCTTGGCGTGATCGCCGCATCGGCAGCTGTGGAGTGTGCCTCCAAGATACTCAGGGGGGCGGGGTATGTCCCGTTCATCGAAGAGATACATCATGTGCACAAGCTGGACTCCCCCAGCGGGACTGCGCTCGCTCTGGCCGATGTCATAGAGCGCAGCCTCGGCATGCGCCCTGACATCACCTCCGTCCGCCAGGGTGAAGTGGCCGGGACCCACATCGTCAAGTTCAAGTCCGACGTGGACAAGATCAAGATCACCCATGAGGCATTCTCCAGAGAGGGCTTCGCACGGGGGGCTGTACGCGCCGCCGAGATGACCGAGGGGCTGGAGGGCGTGCACGAGTTCAAGGAGCTCGTTCTCGCCTCAATATGACAGGCAAATTGCTGGCCGGATGCGGGACCGCCATGGTGACTCCGTTCCGCCCTGACGGGAGCGTGGACTATGAGGCTTACGCCCGTCTCGTGGACAGGCAGGTGGAGGGAGGAGCTGACTTCCTCGTGCCTGTGGCGACGACGGCCGAGACTCCCGCGCTCACCCAAGATGAGAAAGCGCAGCTGCTGCGCATCACCAAGGCACACGCAGGAGGGAAGAAGATTGTGGCCGGGGTGGGGGTCAACTGCGTAAGGGACACCCTCGCCAATATCGCGCTGCTGGAGCCTTACGGGCCGGACGCATTCCTCGTCGTGGTGCCGTACTACAACAAGCCCACGCAAGAGGGTCAGTACCAGTATTTCAAGACCATCGCCGCCGCCACGTCCACGCCTGTCGTCATCTACAATGTGCCGGGGAGGACGGGGGCGAACATGCTGCCGGAAACGGTGCTGCGCCTCGCCCATGACTGCCCTGGCATCAGGGGAATCAAAGAGGCTTCGGGCAACTACGACCAGGTCTGCGAGATACTCAGGCGCGCCCCCGAGGGCTTCTGCACACTCAGCGGGGATGACGACTTGACGCTGGCGCTGATGGCAAGCGGCGCGGACGGGGTCATCTCGGTGGCTTCAAACATCGCTCCTGCAGAGGTGTCCGCCATGGTGCATGCCGCGATGGCGGAGGACTACAAGACGGCAAGGGAGATGCTGTACAAGCTGTTCCCTCTGTTCAAGGGTTGCTTTGTGGAGAGCAACCCGATTCCGGCCAAGGAGGCTCTCGCGCAGCTGGGGCTGTGCTCAAGGACTATGAGGCTGCCGCTCGTGGAGGCCTCGGAGGGGACACGGAAGGTCATCGCGGAGATTCTGGCCGATCTGCAGAAATGAATATGGAAGAAATAACGAGAGAAAGATTTGCCGAGGTAATGAATGCCTTGGAGAGGGGGGCAGTCCGGGTGGCGGAGAAGTCCGCAGGGCAGTGGCGCGTCAACACTTGGGTAAAGGAGGTCATTCTGGCCGGATTCCGTCTCGGCAAGATAACGGACATGAGCGAGGGGCGGTTCCCGTTCTTCGACAAGGACACTTATCCGGTGAAGACATTCTCCCTGGAGGATCGTGTACGCATAGTCCCCGGGGGCACAAGCATACGGCGTGGCGCATATGTCGCACCGGGCGCAATCGTGATGCCGCCCTCCTATATCAATGTCGGCGCGTATGTCGGTGAGGGCACAATGGTGGACTCGCATGTCACGGTAGGATCTTGCGCACAGATCGGACGCGGCATCCATATTTCGGCCTCAACGCAGATCGGCGGGGTGCTTGAGCCTGCCGGGGCCATGCCTACAATCATAGAGGACGGGGCCTTCATCGGAGGCAACTGCGGCATCTATGAGGGCACGGTTGTCAGGGAGGGCGCAGTGATTGCCTCCGGAGTCATAATCACCGCTTCCACTCCGCTGTATGACTCCACAAAAGGAGAGTTTGTCCCCCGCAACGCTGACGGACGGGTGGAAGTGCCCGCTGGCGCGGTAGTGGTGTCGGGCAGCCGCCCCATCGTCAAAGGCCCGTCGGCCGGCAGCGGAGTGCATCTCTACTGCCCGGTCATCGTCAAATACCGCGACTCCAAGACCTCCGCGTCCGTCACCCTCGAAGAGCTGCTGCGCTAGGCGCGAGGTCACCGGTCAGGCTGCCCGATGTGGCTGGACGGCAGCAGGCCGTATCCGTTGGTCATGCGGGCTCGGCGCTCACGTATCTCCACCAGCTCCTCGCCAGTCCCTTTGACCGGCAACTCATGGTGCAGCGAGTCTTCAAACATCTCCCAGGCCACCCTTGAAGCGACTGCCGAATCAGCAAAGCCCGGCAAGGACGGGTCCCGGCGGCCGGTCTCTATGCTGACGCCTGTCTTTTCGATGAGACGGTCTATGTTCTTGCCGCCGAACGGACGGTCGAGGATGAGTGTCTGGTCTGTCCCGCGCAGTTCGACATGCGCATTCTTGAAATCATGTGTCATGCGGCAGAGTCCCCTGCTGCCTATGATGTCAACATAGGAGTTGTGCGTCTGGTCTTTGGAGAGCTGCCCATAGACAAACCCCTGCGTGATGTCATAGACGACCCCGTTGCAGAACGTGCCGTGGCACTGCACCCACCACGGGTCTTTCCAGCCCCACATGCGCAGCCCTTGCGAGTGCATAGTCTTGTATTCGCTGCCGGCATACCATCGCGCCAGGTCCACATAGTGCATGCCGCAGTCGTGGAAGCAAGGCCCCTCCGACTCGTGCCCCTCGCCCGGAGCCAGCCCCGGAGTCATGTGGCACACGCGCAGGATTGCCAGCTCCCCTATCTGCCCGGACTCCACAAACTCCCGCATAGTGTTGTGATACCATGAGTTGCGCAGATACATGTTGACCGTGCACACACGGTCATAGCCGCGCGTCAGCTCCACGGCCTCCTCTTCGCGCTCCACCGTGTCGGCAATGGGCTTCTCCGCAATTATATGCTTGCCATGCCGCACAGCCATGGAAATATGCTCCAGACGGCTGGCGGCTGTAGCGCACAACACGACAAGAGAGATCGAGGGGTCTTCGAACACATCCCTGACATCGGCAGTCACTATGGCTTCGGGGGCCATCCGCCCGGCCACCGCCCGGCAACTCTCAGAGACATCGCAGATGCGCCTCACAACGAAACGGCTGTTGCCATGCAACTCCTCCAGATAGAACCTGCCCATGCGGCCAAATCCTATTATACCGACATTGATAACCATACACTTATCCTTGACTCTGTTTTCCCCGGCAAATTCCGGGCATACGCAAAAGCTCCGGATCAGCCCTGTGACCCTCAAGAGCAAGCCCAAAGATAAGAAATAAAAAGCATTTTGCGCATTTTATGCAAGATAATGCATAAAAGACGCAAACCGCGTCAGATTTAACGCAAAATGCGGACGCTCTCGACGAACTGATATTGCAGCCCCGACGCTTCGTCCGTCTGCACAGGGCTGCGTGACACTTCCCTCCACTCCCCTGCATCCACAGCCGGAAAGAATGTGTCGGCATCCGGATACTTCGCGTGCACCTCTGTCACATACAGCCTGTCAGCCGCCGGCAGGGCCGCACTATAGAGCTGCCCCCCGCCAATGACAAAGCACCTCGGGAGATCCCCGCACAACGCAAATGCCTGATCCAGAGAGCTGACGACCTCAACCCCGGCCGGTGCGGCAAAACCGCCCCGCGACACTACGATGTTCCTCCGCCCGGGCAAAGCTCTCCCTATGGACAAGAATGTCCTGCGCCCCATGATGACAGGACATCCCATGGTCAGGGACTTGAACATCCTGAGATCCGCCGATATGTGCCACAGCAGACCGTTCCCGCGCCCTATCGCCCCGTCCGACGCCTTCGCGACAATGATGCACTTCTCCATACCTATAAGCTGTTTTGATTCAAGAACAGCTTCTTATACAGCCACCGGCGCTTTGATTGCGGGCCAAGGGTCATATCCAGTCAGTTCGAAATCCTCGTAGCGGAAATCAAAGATGCTCTTGACATCCGGATTGACATGCATGACCGGCAAGGGACGCGGCTCTCTGGAGAGCTGCAGGTCGGCCTGCTCCAGATGGTTGAGATAGAGGTGCGTATCCCCCGTCGTATGGATGAACTCCCCGGCCTCCAAGCCGCACACCTGGGCAATCATCATGGTCAGCAGGGCGTAAGAGGCTATGTTGAACGGCACTCCGAGGAAGAGGTCTGCGCTCCTCTGGTACAGCTGGCAGGACAGGCGTCCCTCAGCCACGTAGAACTGGAACAGGCAATGGCAAGGCGGCAGAGCCATCCTGTCCACTTCCCCAGGGTTCCATGCGCAGACCAGCATCCTCCGGGAGTCAGGATTGTGCTTGATGGTATCGATGACATTCGACAGCTGGTCTATGCTCCGCCCGTCCGCAGTGCGCCAGCTGCGCCATTGCTGCCCATAGACAGGCCCGAGATTGCCGTCCGCATCCGCCCACTCGTCCCAGATGGAGACCCCATGCTCCTTGAGGTAGCGGATGTTGGTGTCTCCGGCGATAAACCATAGCAGCTCGTAGATAATGGATTTGAGATGGACTTTCTTGGTAGTCAGCAAGGGGAATCCCTCCTTCAGGTCATAGCGGCACTGATGCCCGAATATGCTGAGGGTGCCGACCCCGGTGCGGTCTGTCTTCTTGATGCCGGTCTCCCTGACCAGGCGGAGCGTATCCAAATATTGTCTCATTCTTCAAAAAACTTCTGACATTCCTCTCGTCATTCAATTATCCACGTTCGGCACGGCCGCGCCCTGCCAATCCGCCTCAACCCTATATTCGGCTCTCCGACGGCCTGTGACCCGGCTGCCCTCCAGAATGTCCGGCGCATCAGCCGGCCTCCGGAAATATGACGGAGAGCACCTCCTCCGGCGGAGTGTCCTTGCGCAGCACCGTATGGCCTGCGTCCAGCAGGTACACCGACGGTATCGCCCTGACATTGTAGATGAGGTCCTGCCGTATCACCCCGTCCTGGTCATATCCGTTGATCCAGAACGGAGGCATCTCGGAGACATGGCTCTTCCACTCGTCAATCTCCGGGTCAATATAGACGCTCACCACCGTGAGCTTCCCCGCGTCCACCGCCCGCGCCGTCCTCTCGTCCCCGAACGCCTGCACGACATCCCCGCAAGCATGGCAGCCGGGATTGACAAAGAGCAGCACTGTATAAGGAGTCTTGCAACAGTCATACAGAGAGCGTCTGCGCCCCGATGCGTCGGTAAAAGTGAAATCCGCCGCCGGCGAGCCTTCCTGGTTGAGCAGGCACATGCGCGACTGGTAGCGGTAGGATGCCCTCAAGTTGTCCGGAGTCATCGGGGATCCGGCGAGAGCATCCGCCAAGGGCTGGTACAGGTCCTCGTCCCGGATTGGCGAATTGGCGTTGTACAGACATTCTTCCAGCATCTTTGGCAGCTCGGGAAACACGTTGGAGGCAGTGTCTGCGGCCATGCATCTCTCCATTTTGGCTACCAAATCCCGCAGCGACTGCCCGGCCGCCTGTCTCGAAGGATTGCGCTCCAGCCATCCGACATACTCAACCGCATGCGCCAGCAGGGCCTTGCTGTCCACACCCGCCACATGCGATGAGTCGCACAGGTACAGAGTCCCGTCAGAGGGCACAGCGAGCAGGTTGTCCCAGAAATGCCCGCACATGTACTCTATCACATCATCCGGGTCGCTGTAAACACTGGGGACTGCCGGCAAGGCAAATGCCCGCGTCACCCTCTCAGGGGCGGAAGCGCACGAGACCAGCATGGCAGCGGCTGACGCGCCGGCGGCTATGACCGTCAATAACCTTTTCATTTCACTTTTCTGACAACTCCGCCCTTAAGGATATCAGCCCTCGAAAAACGCAAGACTCCTCAAACTTGGAGGGGACTAAAGTACAAAAAAAATGTCAGGCGAAAAACAGCCTGACATTCTGTTAATGCTCACGGCCTCTCCCGGAGGCCGTCAGGACTGACAATCAGAACTTGTAATTGAGACCGATGCCGAGCACTATGCTCTGGCGGAAGTACTTGTCTGATCCGGGCACCGCGAGCGCGTCAGCGGAGGTGATGCCAACGGACTGCAGGAGGGCTTTCATTGTGTCATCTGACGCGAGCTGGTTATAAACCGTGGCCCCTACATGGTTGAAGTCATCCATTTCCTTTGTCCTGTGGGTGTACCCTGTCCAGTAGGCGGCGAAATCGAAGCTCATCTTGGGGTTGAGGTTGAAGCGGAACCCGCCGCCGACGCTGTACGAGGGGACGTAAGTCGCGGTGTCGGAGATGAAATCAAGGCCGTCGCCCCAGTTGTACTGGGTGTTGTGCCCGCCGAGGGAGACCGTGAACTTGTCGTTGATGTCATACTCTACGCCAGCAAGCACCTCCCACGAATTGCCCTTGACGAGGTCGTTCTTGTCATTGGCGCCGGTGGCAGGGTTGAAAGTCTTGGCCTGCTTGTCGAAGTAGGTGTTGAATCCGAGGTTGAGACGCAGGGCGTCAGTAGCCTCATAGCGCACGCCCCCGGCGAGAATGGCCGGCATGTCATTGGCGATGTCGTCCCGTCCGTCATTGTACTGTGGCAGCCCGGTAGTGTTGGACTTGGTATCATTGTTCAGCCGGATGCGGGTGTTGAACTCATAGCGGGCAGCGAGATTGAAACGCCCGATCTTGTAGTCAACGCCAATTATGGGGGTGTAAGTCCAGTCTGTCTGGGTGCAGTCCAGCTCCTTGTCCGCAAAGAGGCTCTCCAGCGTCGCCTGATTGACACTCATGCCCATGGTGGCAAGGGCGCCGCCCAGCACTGCCGCCGCAGGGCCGGAAGTGCCGCCATACGAGAGCTGGATATTGCGGATGCCGCCCTCATTGTGGCTATATACGTAGTAGCCGCGCAGTCCCAGCGACACGGCGAGGTTGTCAGTCACGCGGTAACCGAGATTGAGCTGCGCCCCGGCGAAATACTGCGTCCCGCTCAGGTTGCTCTCCACGCTGTAGCCGAAGCTCTGGGCGCCGGTGAGCCGGTTGAGGAGCGCGGGTATCATGGCGATGTTGCCCTCAAAAGAGCCGAGACCGTTGTCAAAATCGCAGGCCCCGCCTCCGCCGATGACTCCGAAATGCATCGAGCCGAAGAACTTGCCGTGCACATACGTGAGGTCAAGCGTCGGCAGGAATGGCACATCTGTGACACCCTTATAGACCTTGGAGGTCTGGCCCGGGGTCTCGGTGTTGAGGGCGAAAGGGGCGAATGTCGAAGTGATGTGGCGGCGCTGGTGGATAGTCTGCGCACCGAAGCTCAGCTGCCATCCGTCCGGGAGGAATGCCACGCCAGCGGGATTGTAATACACGCTATTGACAGAGATGGAGGCGTTTTGCGCCGGCTGGCGCAGGAATGCGATGTTCTGGTTGGTGTTGGTCACATAACCTCCCGCGAAAGCGGAGGCCGAGGCGGCAAACAGTGCCGCAAGGGTGATTAGCTTCTGTTTCATCGTTAATAGTTAAACTTTTAGAGGGGTCTTGCGCCGACTCTCTGGCGTACTCTCCCCTATTGCCTGAACGAAAAAGCGGCGCAATTTATGGATAAAAAACGGAGTCCGCCTGAAAGCCCGCCACTTTTTCCGCCCCAGAGGCCCGAAAATTCTCGCTTTTCACCACATTTTGCAGGTGGCGAACACGCAAAATCGCCCTCCTGCGGTGCTGGGACGCGTGAGGGTTGCCTATTTTTCCCGTTTTTTCCCAAAAATGCCGCATCAGTCATGTCCGGAAGAGGCGGATCGGCTCGCGACGGAGCGCAGGAGAGGGCGGCACTCCGGCACGGCCGCATGAAAGAGATGACTATTGTTATGAGCCGGCTTTTTGCTATTTTTGCTGCATTAAGCGTACCGCCACATGACAACAACGGACAACACTGCATTGAGTCAAATCGCCGGACTATTCGACATCACTGGCGAGATAAGCGGCATCTCCCCGCTGGGCAAGGGACTCATCAACGACACATTCCGCATCACCACCTCAGGCTCATCCCCAGACTATGTGCTGCAGCGCATCAACAACTCAATATTCCAGGATGTGCCACTCCTCCAGCACAACATTCAGGCCGTCACCCGCCACATCCGACGCAAGCTCACCGAGGCCGGCGAGAGCGACATCGACCGCAAAGTCCTCACCCTCGTACCCCTCAAAGGCTCAAAGGAGACTTACACCATCTTCGGCGGCCAATACTGGAGGATGACGGTCCTCATCCCGGACTCATACACCAAGGAAGAAGTGACCCCTGAAAGCTCCCGCGACGCGGGCAGGGCATTCGGCAAATTCGAAGCCATGCTCGCCGACATCCCCGAGACCTTGGGGGAGACCATCCCCGATTTCCACAATATGGAATTGCGCTCCCGCCAGCTCAAAGAGGCTGTGGCGAATGATGCAGCCGGACGCATGTCCAGCCCCGAGGCCAAGGAAATCCTTGCGTTCTTGGACAGCTATGACCACGAGATGTGCAAAGCCGAGCGGATGCACCGTGAGGGGCTGCTGCCCAAGCGGGTGTGCCATTGCGACGCCAAGGTCAACAACATCCTGTTCGATGCCGGCGGCCGTGTGCTCTGTGTGATAGACCTCGACACCGTCATGCCCAGCTATGTGTTCTCGGACTTCGGAGACTTCCTCAGGACTGGCGCGAGCACTGTGGCGGAGGACGACCCTGACATCGGGGCGGTGGAGTTCCGCATGGACATATTCGAATCATTCGCCAAAGGCTACCTCAGCACGGCATCATCGTTCCTCACCCCCACGGAGAGAGACAACCTGCCGTTCGCGGCGCTCCTCTTCCCCTACATGCAGGCGGTGCGCTTCTTCGCCGACTACATCAACGGGGACACCTATTACAAGATATCATACCCGGAGCACAACCTCGTGCGGACGCGCAACCAGGTCGCTCTGTTCAAGAGCGCGCTCGCTCACATGGACGACATGCGCAAAATCATCTCCGGACAATAATCGCAGACATTTTATGACAAACAACAAGACTGTGCTGGTGTCCGGCGGCGCCGGATATATAGGCTCACATGTGACCGTTGAGCTTGCCCAGGCCGGCTATGACGTGCTCATAGCCGACAATTTCTCCAACTGCGACCGCACATGCTACAACGGCGTGTGCAAGATTGTGGGGCGGGAGCTGCCGCTCGTGGAGATGGACTTTTGCGACAGCGGGGCGGTGCAGCGTCTGTTTGACGGGCACAAGATAGATGCCGTCATCCATTTTGCCGCGTACAAGGCGGTGGGAGAGTCGGTGGCCGAGCCGGTCAAATACTACAAGAACAACCTCCAATCGTTCCTCAACGTGCTGGACGCGGCCCGCGCCAAAGGAGGATGCAACGTGCTGTTCAGCTCGTCGGCTACGGTATATGGGGAGGCTGACCAACTGCCCGTGACCGAGCTCAGCCCGCGCAAGCCGGCCACATCCCCCTACGGCAACACCAAGCAGATGTGCGAAGACTTCCTGCGCGACTCGGTGGCCGCCTATCCGGGAATCAAGGGCATAGCCCTGCGCTACTTCAACCCTATCGGGGCGCACCCCTCCGCACTCATCGGCGAACTGCCCCGGGGAGTGCCCAACAACCTGGTTCCGTACATCACCCAGACTGCCATCGGCAAACGGGAGTGCCTGTCCATCTTCGGCAATGACTACCCCACCCCGGACGGCACGTGCCTACGCGACTATATCGATGTCGTAGACCTTGCCAAAGCTCATGTGGCGGCGGTAGCGAGGATGATGGACGGCAAGATGAAAGCCGGATACGAGATATTCAACATCGGCACAGGCCGCCCGGTGTCCGTGCTGGAGCTTGTCACCACATTTGAGCGGGTCAACGCCCTCAAGCTCAACTACAGGTTCGCGCCGCGCCGTGAGGGGGACACCACCGCCATCTGGGCGGATCCCAGCCTCGCGGGGAAAGAGCTTGGCTGGCATGCCGAACGTTCGCTGGAAGACACCTTGCGAAGCGCGTGGGCCTGGGAAAAGGCTATTGCGCAAGCAGGGCAACAAGCTGGTCCAGCACACGCTTGACCGCCCCTGACTCGCTCTCCAAGGCATTGTTGGTGATAACGGAGAATACCACGGTATCCTCCTTGTTTCCCGTGGCGGGCGGAAGCACATACCCGCAATACGCCCGCACCCCGTCCATCGAGCCGCTCTTGATCCTGATGCGGCTCTTGACCTCGTAGGGGACAAGGCTCATCCTGTCGTAAAGGGTGCCCTCCCCCGGCTTGGGGAAAAGCTCCAGCCAGATGTCATACTCCCCAGTGGCTGACATCGCCGAGAGGAAATCCACGAAGAACGCAGGGGAGATGAAATTCTTGCGTGACAGGCCGCTGCCGTCCTGAATGCGGACAGATCGGGAGTCAAGCCCCATCCCGGACAGCACACGCCTCTGGGCGACCCGGCATGAGTCATACGCCGCAGATGCCGTATATTGCAGCCCGAGCGTGCGGAACAGGGTCTCGGCGTAGAAATTGTCGCTGCGGTGCAGCACCTCCCTCACAATGGACTCCAGCGGCGGGGACTGGGTCTCCCCCAATATGGTCAGGCTGTCCTGCGGTGCGGCGCGGAGGCCTCCGGCCTCGCGGTCCAAGGGGCCGGCCGCAGTGAGACTCGTGCGGATGTCGCCTTGCGGGCCGATATCAGCGCAAGGCCCCGCCTCAATCCCCGAGGCGGCCAGATATTCCCTGAAATGCCAAGCGCATGTGTACGCCCCGAAACGGTTGGTGCAGCTCTCTGTGCGTGAGGGCTTGCCAAGGGCATAGCTCCCGCGCATTTCGGCGACCGGGAAGAGGTCGCTGTTGATATATGTCAGCTTGTCTCCCGTCCCTGCGGGGCCGGTGACGCTGCTGTTACTCATCACGAGCCATGGCGTCTGCGGATAAGCCTGCACCACGCTGACGCTGTCCCCCACTGCCTGTCCCGGGGTCACGCGGTAGTCTATGACATTCTCGTAATAATTAAGCCCTCCGGGGACAGCTCCGTAATAGAACCCCAAATCATCCGCGTCCCACCCTGGTATCTCCCTGCCGTCCAGCAGTCTGCCGTCCCCGATGACACGCCCGTCTATGGCGCTTATCCCCGCTGCGGCCACGATGCTCCTCCACTTGGCGAATACCGCCTGCGAGGAGACTGACGGCCAGTCCGCCGCGCCTGTAGTCGGATCCGCCCCTCCTACAATATAGAGGTCTCCTTTCAGGCGGCCGTCCTCAATGACACCGCTGTACCCTATCCTCGTGACATAACGGTAATCCGCCCCCAGAGCGTGCAGCGCAGCCCCGCAGGTCAGCACCTTGGCAGTCGAGGCCGGGGTCATGTTGACCCCGGCGTTATGACTGACAATCTCCTCCCCGCCAAGGGTACGCGCCTCCACACCCCACACCGCGTCGTCAAGCGGGGCGCTGGAGGCAAGCCGCCGCACAAAAGCAGCGACATCTCCCTGTTGTGCATACGCACAGACTGGAGATGTCGCTACAAAGACAGTCAGCAGGAGCAGGAAACGTCCCTGTAAGCCCCGCCTCATGCCTTATTGCTCGGCGGCAGGCTGGGCCTCGGAGCTCTTGGCGGCCTCCTTGACGACAGCGCTGAGCTTCTCATACAGGGCGTCGGTGCGAGTCAGCACCTCTTGCCTCAAATTGTTGTAGTACACTCTCTTGCTCCCCTCTATGCCTTTGGCATTGACCTTGTCCTTGAGCTCGTTGTACAGGTCAACGGCCTCGTCAAGCAGCTTGGAAAGCTCATCCTCCGGAGCCTGGGGGTTGAAGTTGGCAAATACGGAGCAGTCGTCAATAAACGCCCCGAGCACGTACTCGATGTCTTTTTTGAATTCTCTGAGGTTCATATCGTATGGTATTCGTTTCGCAACCCAAATATAAGGATAATTGTGAAAAAACCGCTAATTTTGCGTAATATGTCGTCGTCTTCGAAACAAAGGCTTTTGTTGGTTGGCCTGTGCGGAGCGCTCATCGGGCTTGCGCTGATGGCCGTTCTTGGCTCTGTGTATGTCAAGAGTTCCACCAATGAGTCCTGCACGTCGTGCCATGTGCACCCGCAGGCGGACGAATCGTGGGAAAAGGGCAACCACCACAACAGCCGCAGCGGTGCGATGACGGACTGCGCGGCATGCCACCTCCCCCCGGAGGGCACCGCCAGGCATTTCCGCGCCAAGGCCAAGACCGGGCTCAAAGACCTGTGGTCGTACATATTCAAGGATCACGACAAGATCAACTGGGAGCGCAAGCGCGAGCTCGAGTACGCCCAGAAAATCGTTTACAACGAGTCCTGCAAGGCCTGTCATGTCAACCTCTACCCCGAGGGCCTGTCCGATGAGGGGGTCAAGGCGCATATCTATTACGAGACTAACGAGAAGAGCAAGGATCTCCAGTGCATCAGCTGCCATCTGGACGCGGGGCATTACAAGCCGGGGTACAAGCATGGAGCCATGACTGGCATCCCCGAGGCGTCAGCCTCTTCCGTGAAATACACCGAGGCCGCGCAGGTCACCTCGTTTGAGGACTATATGGAGACCGTCCCCGGGACTTCCGCCGCCATCCGGATGATAGCTGTCCCGGGAGGGACATTCACGATGGGGAGTCCCGACAATGAGCCGTTCCGCAGAGAGGACGAAGGGCCGCAGAGGACTGTCACGGTGTCTGACTTCTTTATGGCGGAGACGGAAGTGACCTGGGACCAGTACTGGGCGTTCTATTCAGAGACCATGTCCGAGGGGCACACGCCTCCGGAGAAGATTTACGCCAACAACAGCCGTCCCGATGTGGATGCCGTCAGCGGGCCCACCCCGCCATTCGGCTCTCCTGATCAGGGATGGGGCATGGGAGACCGTCCGGCCATAACCATGACGTGGTACGCGGCAAAGACATTCTGCCAGTGGCTCTCGCTCAAGACCGGCAAGACATACCGCCTGCCCACCGAGGCGGAATGGGAGTATGCCGCGAGGGGAGGATCCCAGAGCGCGTACAGTTTCCCGGGCAGCCCCAAGAAATACTCCTCAAAGGGATGGCTCAAGGGGATCTTCAAGCCCGACACCACGTATATCGCGAGCCTCGCCATATACGAGCTCAACAGCGGCGGGCAGACAGCCGAGCCGTCCGCAGTGCGGGACAACCCGTTCGGACTCAAGAACATGTACGGCAACGTGATGGAATACTGCGAGGACAACTACTCGGCCAAGGCGTACGCGCAGCTGCAGGACGGGGCAGTGAATCCCTGCAAAGTCACTGGGGGCAAGGAGCATGTCGTCAGGGGAGGCAGCTACGCGGATGACGCGTCGGAGCTGCGGAGCGCGGCCAGGGGGCGCACATATCACGACGACTGGCTCAAGACAGACCCGCAGAACCCCAAGAGCATCTGGTGGTATTCGGACATCAAGGGCATAGGCTTCCGCATCGTATGCGAGACGCCGGACAATATCAGATAGACACACATGGAAGACAAGAAACTTGACCGCAGAGGATTTCTCCGCCAGTCAGCCATGCTGGGGGCGGCCGGCATTGTCGGGACTTCGCTCCTGTCATCCTGCGGGGATGGAGGGCGCAAGCCCCTCCGCAAGAAAGGAGAATACTACATCCCCGACCTGCCGGACAAGGCCGCCCCTGGGAGCAAGCTCAAGGTGGGCATGGTCGGATGCGGAGGACGCGGGACAGGTGCGCTGGGCAACCTGCTGGACGCGGCCGATGACATAGAGATTGTCGCGTTGGGGGACATCTTCCCCGAGCAGATAGCCAACTGCCGCCAGAAGATAGAGAGGGACTACGGGCGGGTCATCCCGGACGGGATGTGCTTCCTCGGATTTGAGTCCTACAAGCAGGTCATCGACTCCGGCATCGACATGGTGATACTCACTACCCCTCCCGTGTTCCGGCCCGAGCAGTTCCAATATGCGGTGGAGAAAGGGGTGCACGCGTTCCTGGAGAAGCCGGTGTGCATCGACCCTGTGGGCTACCGCAAGGTGATAGCCGCGTCCCGCCAGGCCAAGCTCAAGGGGCTGTGCGTGCTCACCGGGACGGAACGGCGGCACGAACGCCCGTATGTCGCCGCATTCCAGAAGATACAGGAGGGCTATATCGGGGACATCGTCAGCGGAGAGGTGTACTGGCAGCAGGGCAAGCCGTGGTACGCCACCCGTACCCCGGGGATGACGGACATGGAATACATGATACACGACTGGTTCAACTGGCGCTGGCTCGCCGGGGACCACATCGTGGAGCAGCACGTGCACAACATAGACGTGTTCTTGTGGATGACGGGGGATGTCCCGGTGGCCGCCACCGGATTCGGGTCGCGCCTGCGCCGCCGCTCCGGGGACCAGTTCGACCAGTTCTCGGTGGATTTCGAGTTTGAGGACGGCAAGAGGCTGCACAGCATGTGCCGCCAGGTGGACGGATGCTCCAACCGTGTCGGGGAGGTCATTCAGGGCACACGGGGCAGGTGGATGAGCAAGAACAACTCCATCATTGACCTCAGCGGCAAGACCATCTGGAAGTACGACAAGGACGCGGAGAACAAGCGGTATACCCAGCATGACCCGTATGTGCTGGAGCATGTGGACTGGGTAAACCATATCCGCAGGGGCGACACATACATAGAGTCTGAGGACAACGCCAATTCGTGCATGGCCGCCATTCTCGGGCGTGAGTCCGCCTATACGGGACAGAGGCTCAAATGGGAGAATATGGTGGTGTCCGACCTCAACCTCCGCCCCGAGAGGGTGGGGCTGTTCAACGTGGATCTCTCCCAATACAAGGCGCCCGTCCCTGGAGAATGACCCTGCTCTCCCGCATGCCCGCCGCCCTTGCCCATGCGGCCGCGCTGGCGCTGGTGGCGCTCTGTATAGGGGGCATAGGCTCCAAGTCCCACATACAGGTCAAGGCGCAGGCCGGGCAGCCGGTCTCCGCACAGGGGCTGCCGTTCGTGCTGGTCCTGCATTCGTTTGAGATAGACACCTACGAGGGCACTGACGACCCGAGGCAGTACACCTCCAGACTTGCGGTCATCAGGTCCGACGGCGACGCCCGGATGGTGGAGACGAGCGTCAACCATCCTGCCGTCATCTGGCCGTGGGCATTCTATCAGGTGGGCTACGACACCTCCAAGGGCAGTGACAGCCAGTGGTCGGTGATAGAATGTGTCCGCGACCCTCTTTATCCTGCCGTGCGGGTGATTCTCTGGGCGCTGATGGCGGCATCGCTCCTGCTCATTGTCAAGACAGTGCCGCAGGGTCGCCACAAATGGCTGTGGATAGCCGTAGGGGCGATATTTGTGTTGTTCCTGTGGTATACCATGGACAGGGTCGGGGTGGGGGCCCGCAACTTGCGGCCCGCGCTCAGGAGCCCGTGGTTTGTGCCCCACATTGTCGTCTATATGCTCGCGTACGCCACTCTGACGGCAGTCACCGTAGCGGCGGTCGTGCTGTGGATACGCTCGCAGAAGCGTCCGGTCAGCGCCAAGGAGATGTCCCTGTGCGACACTCTGGCCAAGACGGGCTGGGCCCTGCTCAACGCGGGGATGTGCATGGGGGCGTTGTGGGCCAAGGAGGCGTGGGGAGACTGGTGGACCTGGGACCCCAAGGAGACATGGGCGCTGGTGACCTGGGCGGGGTATCTGGCTTATTTCCACCTGCGCGGCAGGGTCATCCGCGACCCGAGGACAGCGTTCGCGCTGCTCATACTGGACTTCATGCTCCTGCAGATGTGCTGGTTCGGGGTCAACCTCCTGCCCGGCGCCAGCATGCACACTTATTGACGAGCATGGAGTCGCGCTCCCGCTCCAGTTCTTCCTCCGTCTTTTCCTCAAGCTCTGCCATCTCGCGCAGAGCCTCGTCGGTGTCGGCGAGCGCAGTCTTCACTTTTTCCGCGCTCTTGCCGCTCTGGCTGCTGTGCGCCTCGTCCACGATGACAGCATAGCGCTTGCCGCGCCTTGATGTCACCTCCTGATAGATTACGGGGAAGCGGTGGAGCGTACAGATGACAATGCGTGCCGCGCCGTCGGTGATAAGCCACTTCTCTATGTCGGCTTCAAAGTTCCGCTCTTTCAGGTCTTCCTCGTTCATGTTTTTGAATGTTGGCTATAATTCATGGCAAATAACAATTTCTGCGTATTTACGCAATAATTTATATTGCCACTATATAATTAAGCAACGAATATCACACAACCAACAATGCCAGTGAGTGTTTTGCGCAAACGCGCAAAAAATGTTGCCGTTCATCAAGTCTTTCCCGTTACAGCCTCGTAGATGACGCTCTTCTTGTAGTCCTTCAGCATGTCTATCTTCTGCCGCTTCATTGAAATCAGCGAGTCTATCTCACTGCACTTCTCATCAAGGAAGGAGGCGATGGACTGTTGCTCTACGAGAGGGGGAACAGGCAGCTTTACAGCATTTAGATTTTCTTGGCTCAGTTTAGGCTGCGCTGACCCCGTTATGTAGTCGCGATAGTTTGCTGCCTCTAAAGCGTGAGCCATATAGTTGTAATCATCCTTAATAGGTTTAAGGATGTGTGCATGGTTATTAACCCAAAACTTTCCCTCAGCCTTATAGACTAATGGGAGGTTGCGCAAAACAAGATTCGCTCCATCTTCGCCAATCAACAAGACTTTGTCATCGACATTGTAATGATCAATTTTGTCAATGATGCCAGAAGCACCATAATAATCATATTGTGGATTGTTTCGCTCCTGAGTTCCGCTGAAATGGGCTCACGTAGATAGTCAAGGTTTTTAAAGATAAAGCCGACCTTAATAATATGCCAATGCGACGGGATATCCCCAATCCAGTCGATGCCGGAGGGAACAAGGCGGGCGTTGGGGTTGAGTCCTTTGGTGACGGCCTCGGTGATGACCGACTGCTTATAGTCGCTCAAGGTCTGTATCATCTGCTCCTGCAAGCTGATGAGACTGTCTATCTCCCCACACTTCTCGTCCAAATAATCAGCTATGCGACGCTGCTCGGGGAGGGAAGGGAGATAAAAATGCAAGGTGAGAATGAAATCAGATGATACTCGTGGCATTTTAGCGCCATACACTGAACTGTTCACAACTTCTGTAAAACCGTCAGAAAGGAGAAGCCATTTCAGATAGGAAGAATTGACATTGTCTCTGCTTTTAAATATAAAGAAATCTCCGACTGCATTCCCGTCAAACGTAGCGAGCCATACTTTGCGTAAATAAGGACGCAGTTTACCGTAAACGACATCTCCACTATAGAATTGTACCCCGTTACCCTCAAAGAGTCCGTCCGTTTTAATGTAGCGTCCCGACTCACCTTCAATATTTTCCAATCCAATTTTGTGCTCTGAAATAGAAGGCTCTGTTCTTAGTGCTATAAAGTTTTTGAAACGGCATAGTTTCCATTCTTTCGGAATCCTCCCAATCCACTCAATTCCGCTGTCCTTGTATTGTCTTTCCATCATTGCCGCTCCTTTTGTTTTTTCTTTAGTTCCAGTTCGGCTACAGTGCGGTCAACGACCCGTTAACGAATTCCGTATTGCTCATTGTATAAGTCAAGCTGCC